>NZ_CP090145.1:3612638-3913692 GCF_023008245.1 Flavobacterium sediminilitoris | reverse complement strand
ATATTTGCTTTTTTTATAGTTTTTCTTTATAGATTTTATAGTAGTCATCTTACAAAGAATATATGAGTTAATAGCTTTGTAATTGTGACAACAAATATGTGAACAATTTTCGGTAAAAAAAAATCAAAACCCTATTGATTTTGTAAAAAAAATATTGTAGGTAGGTTAAGGCTTAGTAAAATTAATGTAATTTAAAATATAAAATATAATGAGAGAATATCAATTTGAAGTTAGAGTTAGATATGCAGAAACAGATCAAATGGGAGTAGTTTATCATGGTAATTATGCTCAATATTTTGAGATGGGAAGAGTGGAATGGCTAAGAAACATGGGGATTTCTTATAAATGGATGGAAGAAAATGGAGTAATGTTGCCTGTTGTTGCACTAAACATGAATTATAAAAAGCCAGCACGTTATGATGATCTTCTTACTGTTAAAACAATCTTTAAAAATCAATCAACAGTTAAGATAGAATTTGATTACGAAATTTATAATGAAAAAATGGAGTTATTAACAACGGGTTATTCAATGTTAGTTTTTGTAGACATGAAAACAGGTAAACCTTGCTTGCCTCCAGGTTATATAACGGAGAAATTAAATGCTATTTTAAGCTAAATTTTAAAAGATTGTCGGATTTAATTATTCGACAATTTTTTTTATTGTAATTTCAAATAAAGAATTAAATATTTCTAATATTTTTTCTGCATTTTGTTTCCGTGTTGCAATTTCAATTTCGCAATTCATTTCCATCTTTTGAGAAATTATATTTAAGTTTTGTTCTTTAATAACTCTCATCACTTTATTCATGTTTTTATAGTCAAATAGTATTTTGTAATGTACATCAATTGTTTTTTCAACAATATTCGATGTTTCTAAAGCCATTTGTGCGGCTGTTTTATAAGCTGAAATTAAACCTCCAACACCAAGTTTTACACCACCAAAATATCGAACTACTACAATTAAAACATTTGTAACATCAAAAGATTGAATCTGACCATAAATAGGAGCTCCTGCGCTGTTGTTTGGTTCTCCATCATCATTAGCTCTATAGTAGACTGTTTCTGTTCCTAATTGAAAAGCATAACACCAATGTCGAGCAGAATGATGTTGTTTTTTTAATTGAATTATGATTTCTTTGACTTCTTCTTCATTTTTAACAGGATAAGCATATCCAAAAAACTTACTATTTTTTTCTTTATATAATATTTCTTCTGATGCTGATTCTAATGTTTTATAGGTATCTTTTGTAGATTCGATCATAATTGGTTTTTAGTACTAAATGATATTTCAAAAATCACAAGTAATTTTAAAATATTTTTATTTGAATGTTATAGTAGTAATTTAAATGAAATAGTAAGCAAAATTACATCAAAATTTATAAAATATAGAATATTAAGATTCAAGAGTCTTGAAAATTGATTTGGCGAGCTAGATCAAAATGCTTAAATTCATTAAGAAATAGTAATTTTATATGGGTTTTGGTTTAATGTTAACTATTTGATTTTTAATTAAATGATTGGAATATGGATTTTGGATGATTATAAAATTATGATTAATTTGCTTTTATTGCATTTAGGAAGTAAATTTTAGATATAACCATTTATACATTTAATAATTCTATTGAATTGTGTACTTATTTTAAGTTCTATTAGAATATAGTTTTGAAGAATTAAATCTCAGTGTTAATACCATTCATAATTATACCAAATAGATTGATAGTGAAAATGGGAGTAAATCGAATGGTTGATCTAGTTTTAAAAATCAATTGAAAAAGGATATAATTTTGGATATTAAGATATCGGAAAGTTGATGTTTATTTCAAAACCAGATTGAAGCAGTTTAGTCTCAAAAAAGCCATTTATTTCTTCAATTTCCTTTCTTAGTGATGTAAGACCAATTCCAGGTTTTTTATTTTTAGAATTAGTAAGTAAAACACCATCATTAATAATTTTTATAATTAATTTATTCTCATTTATTATTTCAAATTTTAATGTATAATTTTTAGAATTTGTATGCTTAATTGTGTTTGAAATAGTTTCTTTAATCACCGGAATTAACTTTTGCGTGATTTGTCTGTTTTTCAATGTTAAGATTTGATTCTTGATGCTTTCTTCAATCTCAATATTTATATTTAATAAGTTCATTTTATTAAATTTCTTTTTGATATCTTCTAAGTAG
This sequence comes from Flavobacterium sediminilitoris, assembly GCF_023008245.1. NCBI lineage: Bacteria > Pseudomonadati > Bacteroidota > Flavobacteriia > Flavobacteriales > Flavobacteriaceae > Flavobacterium > Flavobacterium sediminilitoris. Next base: position 3,911,513 of record NZ_CP090145.1, on the reverse strand, counting down.
AAAAAAATATCTTCAGAATTATTCTTTTTGGAAACTGATGCTAATGAATGTGAAAAATTTCTAGCGTCTTTGTAAATAAGGCTTAATTCTTTTTCAATATAAATTAACTCTTTTAATATTTTATCATTTTTAGTATTAGTTATAAAATGTTTAACCTGATATTGAAGTGTAATTATATTTCCTAAAAGAGTATTATGTATTGATATTCCAATTTTTTTTCTTTCATTTAAAATTTTATTTTCAGCATTTTTTAAAGACTTTTTTATGAACTTTATCTTTTGTTGGTATTTCTTTTTTTCCTCTGTTTTCTTAATTTGCTGTCTTCTTGTTATTTGAATTAAAAATATAAAAATGAGAATAATTGCAAGAATTAGAACAGCAATTTGAAGTCTATGTTTTACCTTCCTTATTGTAGCAATTTCTTTTAAGTTTTCAATTTCAATTTCTTTTTCTCTAACATTATGTTTATTTTGAGCAATTAAAATTTCTCCTTTATTCTTATAAAGATTTTCAAAAGCTCTACTGGCAAGTAATTTTTCTAAATACACGTTTGCTTTATGATAATTACCATTTTTTTTATAATAATTGTAAACTTCTGTATATAAAAGATTTTCAAAATATTCATCAATAGTATTACTTTCAATTATTCTAATTGCTTTTTCTTCGTTTCCAATTTTAAAATCGATCAAAGCTTCAATAGTTGAATAATAACTGTCCATTATTTTCCAATTACGCTTCTTATGCTTAATTGAGTTTGATTTCGCTAGTTCTTTTTGAGCTTCTGCAAAATCATTTTTAAAATAATAAATATAAGAATTGTGTAAATGCCATTTTGAAAGCCATTCATCTTTTGGGTTATTAATTAAAATTTCTTTTTGGATTTTTGACGCTTGATCAAGTAATAAGTTATCCTTTTCTTGAAGAAATTTTAGAATTTTATTCTCAACAATAAGATCTTTATTTGCAAATCTATAATAGTCTTTATAGTAATTAGAGTTAGAGTCTACAACAGTATTTGCTTTTTGAAAATAATAATTACTCTTGTCAAATTGATATGTATATTTGTAAATATTTCCAAATGAGTTGTAGATATTTACAAAAAAATGTTGTTTGTTTTTTGGAGTTTTATTAAATAATTTAAGTGCTTCATTACAATAGTTTAATGCTACCTCAAAATTATCATTACTTAAATTATGATTAGATAAAATGGTATAAGTTGTAATTAAATTTACTTCATTCCCTTTTATGTCATTTCCTATATATTTTATGATGGAATCTGGATATGATATATTATTCTCATATTCTTCAAAATTATTCATTGAATAAGTCATTAGAGTATAATAAGCATTAATTTTATCGTTTTTTTTTACAATAGTATTTATTGACTTTTTCAAATCAAAAAACAAATTATCAAAATCAACCTTATGCTTTGAAGAATAAAAAGAGGGTTGTAAATTTAAAATTTTACAAACTTCCTTTATTTTAAGATTTTCCCTTTTTAAGGGTTTTAGTGTGTCATTAATACTGTTGTTAAATGATTCACTTATCGAAATTTGACTAAAAGAAAAAGAGAATTGTAATAATAGAATAAGAAGTTGAAATTTTCTTAATTTCATAAATTTTTTAGTTTTTTAGCTGTTTATTTTATATTACATATAATCAATGTAATCAATTACATTAAAGAAGTTCTGGTCGCAATGCAACTTTTTTCTAGATGTAATTTGTTTGTTATAGATCTCTAATTTTCGGGGCTAAAAAACTAGTTATGAATCTTCTGCAAAGATATAAATATAAAATCATGAAAAAGTATAAAAAAAAGCACGTCAATTTTTCTAAATTTTAATTTTAGAGATGATACAATATCTGAAATAAGCTGATTAAGAGTTTATAAGCACTAGAGATAATAATAAAAAACGAATGAAATTGAATGTTTTTCGGAATATAATTCGAGAGTAATTAAATTAAAATTAATGTATTTGGTGTACTAAAAATAGAGTCTCAAATATAGTTTTTGTATTGATTAAAAGCCTGAAATTTGTAATCTAGTTATATTTAGTAATTTATTAATGGTAATTTAATTGATATAACATAAAAATTTAAAATTCTTTGTCTTTGTTTTGTACTATATTAATAGCTTAATAAGTAAAAATTGGGGTTGAATATTTTTAAATAAGTGTTTCAAGTTTAAATGTGCTAAAAACAATTAAACAAACAAATAAACAAATGAATTTTAAAAACCCTAAATAAATATTTTTTAAAAAAGTTTTTGTTTGTTTTTTGAGTAAAATGTTAATTTTAGGTTGAATAGTTTAATAGGCTATTTATATTAAGGGCTAGAGTAATCTAGCCTTTTCTATTAAATTATGTCTTATTGAATGTCGGTTTTTTAATCATGAAAAGTTTTTATAATCTCAAGTAAATTTGTAACATCATCTACTTCAGGGTTTAAGTGCCAAGTAAGAAGACCGTTTTTTTTAGCACCTTCGATGTTTTCTAATCTATCGTCAACAAATAAAGTCTTTTTCGGTGTTAAATTATGACTATTTATAACATATTTATAAGTATTTTCATCTGGTTTTCGTTTGCCAATTTCAAATGAAAAGTACACTTTTTCAAAGCAACTATAAAAATCTCTTGCAAATGATTGACCTACTTTATGTTCAAATTTATCAATGTGAGTAGAATCAGTATTGCTAAGAAGAAAAAGCCTATATTTTGAAGATATCATTTGAAGAAATTCTAATCGATACAATGGAAAATCTAATAGTAATGCATTCCAAGCAGATCTAATAGAAATTAAATCAGCCCCATCAGTATACTTTTGTATACTTTCTATAAATTGTAACTCATCAATTTTGCCCATTTCATATTCCTTGTTTAAGGCATCTAATTCTGAGTTCCATTCTTTAACCCCAAGCGATTTAAGAGCAGTTTGAGTTGCGTTATAGTCTATATCAATGAAAACATTGCCAAAATCAAAAATTATTGTGTCAATCATAGTTTCTTGAATAATTTAATTTATCACCTATAATGGAATAGGTTTTATTAAACGGTTTGTTTAAAATAGGAGCTTTTATTCCTGTTTTAAATTCTGCGTTACCTATAAAAACACGTGCTTCATCCCATAAATTTAAATTTATAAAATGCTGAAGTGTTTTTGCTCCACCTTCTATAATTATAGATTGAATATCTTTCTTGTGTAAATTTTTTGTTAAATTTAATAAAAAATCATCATCAAATTTGATATAATCGTAAAATAAGTTATTGTAATTTGTTAATTTTTCCGTTTCTGTATAAATAAAAGTCTTTGTCAAATTGTCTTTAACATAGTGTTGATCATTAATTCTATTGCTTTTATCTATAACAATTCGAATAGGATTAGTTCTTTTAAAATCTCTAGCATTTAGCATTGGATTATCATCTAAAACGGTTTGAGTTCCTACTAAAATAGCTTGTTCTTCCGTTCTCCATTTATGAACTAATTGTCTAGAATATAAATTTGTAATCCAAACAGGCTTTTGCTTATCTTTCGTTAGAGGAGCAATAAAACCATCTGAACTTTCTGCCCATTTTAGAATTATATAAGGACGTTTTTTTTGATGAAACGTAAAAAAACGCTTGTTTAATTCATTACACTCATTCTCAAGAACGCCAACAGTTACTTTTTTTCCTGCTTCTATTAAGCGTTTAATACCATTTCCTGCAACTTTTGCAAAAGGATCAATTGTACCTATAACTACATTTGGAATTTTATGTGAAATAATCAAATCACAACAAGGAGGTGTTTTTCCAAAATGACTGCAAGGCTCTAAACTCACATAAATGGTTGACTTGCTCAATAATGTTTTATCTTTTACAGCATTTATTGCATTTACTTCTGCATGGGCTTCACCTGCTTTTTGGTGCCAACCTTCGCCAATAATTTTATTGTTATATACAATTACACTACCAACTAATGGATTTGAATATGTTGTTCCTAATCCATTTTTAGCTAATTGTATGCATCTTTGCATATAAAATTCATTTGTATTCATGAATACAAAAATACTATATTTAGTATTCAATTAACAGTCAAATGTGTCAATTTGTTTAATTTTACGTTTCATTTTTATCAGCATGGAAATACGAAAAATTGAATTAAAAGATAATAAGCAAATTGCAAAAATTATCCGCGATGTTTTTATAGAGTTAGAGGCTCCAAAAGTAGGAACAGCTTATTCAGATCCTATTTTAGATACATTATTTGAAGTCTATCAAGCAAAAAGATCAGTATATTTTGTAGTAGAAAAAGAAGGGGAAATTTTGGGAGGTTGTGGAATAGCTCCTTTGGAAAATGGAGAAGAACATATCTGTGAATTACAAAAAATGTATTTTTCACCAAAAATTAGAGGAACTGGCTATGCAAAAAAAATTATAACAGAATGTTTATACTTTGCAAAGGAAAATCATTTTACGCTTTGTTATTTAGAAACATTGCCTTTTATGAAAGCAGCTCAAAGATTATATCATAACTTAGGATTTGAAAATATTTCTAAACCAATGGGAAATACAGGACATAGTAGTTGCGAAATTTGGATGACAAAGAAATTATAAAATATAGAAGAAGACTTTAAAATGATATTAAAACAATATAAACAACATTTTTTTAAAGAATTAGAATCCGTTTTTGATGAAATGGAAATAGAAAGTTTTTTCTTTTTAATTTCCGAACATTTACATGAAATAAAACGAATTGATTTAGCTTTAAATCCTAATTATGAAATTCTTGATGAGGATGTAGAAAAATGGAATTTTATTCTTTCTGAATTAAAAAAAGAAAAACCAATACAATACATTTTAGGAAAAACAGCGTTTTATGGATTAGATTTTTTTGTAAATGAAAACACATTAATTCCACGTCCAGAAACAGAAGAATTAGTAGAATGGATTTTAGAAGAAAATAAAGAATATGAAGTGAAGAGAAGTGTTTTAGATATAGGAACAGGAACAGGTTGTATTCCTATTTCTATTAAAAAAAACAGACCAAATTCAACAGTGTTTGCGATAGATATTTCAAAAGGAGCCTTAGAAATAGCAAGAAATAATGCAAAACAAAATGAAACAGATGTTTTATTTATAGAGCAAGATATTTTAGAAACAAAATCTTTAAATGAAATAAAGGAGCTCGATTTAAAATTAGATATTATTGTTTCAAATCCACCTTATGTAAGAAACCTTGAAAAGCAAGAAATAAAAAAAAATGTATTAGACTATGAACCACATTTAGCCTTGTTTGTAGAAGATACTGATGCATTACTTTTTTATAGAAAAATTGCTCAATTAGCAAAAGAAAAACTTTCAGAAAACGGACAATTATTTTTTGAAATCAATCAATATCTTGGAAAAGAAACTATTGAATTATTACAAGCGTTAGGTTTCCAAAATATTGATTTGAAAAAAGACATCTACGGAAATGATAGAATGATTATGGCAACTTTGAAATAATTTATTGTAATTTAGTTCCTAATAAATACACTTTTGAAAGCCATTTCTCTCTAAAAGAAATAGTAGAATTTTTAATGATAGAGATATAAGTGGTTTTTACAGGATTAATTCCACAAAACTGAAGCGTTCCTCTCTTTAATTGGTTTAAAGCAGGACTCTTCATAAATAAATAGTCATACCATCTTGGCGTATCAGTAGTAATTATAATCCTAGCAGTTTTACCTTTAAATAATTTCTTTGGAAGAGCCTTGTTTTCTAAATATTCATATGCTATTCCAGGAAGAAATGTTCGGTCAATAAATCCTTTCATTAAAGCAGGATAACCATACCACCACATAGGAAAAACCCAAACAATATGATTTGCTTTTTTTATTTTTTCAATAGCATTTAATAAATCAGGTTCAAGTTCAGTCCTTTTTTGATAGCCAAATTCTAAATTAGGATTAAATTGTAAATCACAAATGTTTATTTGTTCAATATTAGCATTTGTAGTTTTAGCTCCTTTTTTATAAGCTTCAGCAAGTGAAAAATTATAGCTTTCTTTATTTGGATGTCCGTTGATAATTAATATTTCTTTCATTTCTAAATTTATTTTTAACAAAGAAATGACGAATTAAATCAATTCTATAGGACATTTGTCTAATAAGATAGCTCTTTTCTAATTCTACTTAAATGACGTTGTGTAACACCAAGATAAGAAGCTAAATAATTTAATGGAATGTGTTGTAAAAATTCTGGATGTTTCTCAATAAGATTCTTGTATCTTATTTCAGCTTTTTCTTTTTGAAGAAGAAAAATTCTATTTTCAAGTTCAATATATTGCTGTTCTGCAACCATTTTAAAAAAACGCAACCAATTAATACTGGATTTTTCAAGAGCAAGAATATCCTCTTTTGGAATTACAAACAAAGTTGCATCAGTTATAGCTTCAATATTTTCAAGCGTTTTCTCATTAGAAATATGAGAAGAATAAGCCGAAATAAAATGATTAGGAAAAGTAATGCAATATGTTATTTCATCACCTTCACTTGAATGATAAAAAGATCTGAAATAACCGGATAGAACAAAACCTATTTCATTAGAAACACTATTTTCTTTAATGAAATAATTACCTTTTAAAATTGTTTTAGGTCGGCATAATTTTAATAAATCTTCAATTTCTTTCGAATTTAAAATATTTGAAGACTCTAAATTTTTTCTAATAGAATGAAAATCGTCTTCTCTAAAATTATTCATAACGTAGCGCTTCAACAGGATCTAATTTTGATGCTTTTATTGCAGGATACAAACCCGAAATAATTGTAACAACAAATGTGGTAATAAACGCAGCAATAATGGCTAGCCAAGGTGTACTAAATTTAAACCCTAATAGGGAAGCGATAATTAAACCAGTTCCTATTCCTAAAAGAATACCAACAATACCACCAAGTTGACCAATAACTAATGTTTCTGTGAAAAACTGCCAAGCAATAGTACTTCGTTTAGCACCTAAAGATTTTCGAATACCTATTTCTCTTGTTCTTTCACTTACCGAAACTAACATAATGTTCATTAATGCAATAGATGAACCAAAAACAGTAATGACACCTATAATCCAAGCAGCAATACTTAGCGTAGCAGTATTTGATAATAAAGTCTGAATTAAATCATCACTACGTTCTATTCCAAAATTGTTTTTCTGAATAGGATTTAGCTTTCGTATTAATCGCATTGTTAAAGTAGCATCATCAACTGCTTCGTCAAGCAAAGCTTCATTGTTGACTTTTATATCTAAATCATAATTAATATTAGGCATTGAAAAAATAGAACGTGCAATTTGATTAGGAATTAAAACACGTAAATCCTGACTATTTCCAAAAGTTGATCCTTTTTCTTTTAAAACACCAATTACTTTAAACTTAGCGCCACGAATTGAAATGATTTTGTCTAATGGATTTCTATCTTTGAAAAGCCCTTTCTCAAAATCAGAACCTAAAATACAAACATAATTGTTGTTTGAAATATCAAAAGAATTAAAATTTCGTCCTTTTACAACTAATAATCCTTTGTTTGGACAAAAATTATCATCAACACCCAAAATATTAATTTCAGGATCTGTTTTTTCACCCTGATATTTTACTTCAATTCCGGTTGCAGCAGTAAATGATAATGAAGTACTCGTAAAAGGGAAATCAAATTTATCTTGAAAACCTTTAGCTTCAGGATAACTAATAATAGGATTTACTTTCTGATCTACATCATTCTGATTAATTTCCGCAGAAAAATCATAACGACTTATCGAAAAAGTATTAGCTCCCATAGAAGCAAAATCACTTAAAATAGTATTTTGTAATGCTGAAACAACAGTTAAAATACCAACTAATGCCCATATTCCTAAGGCAATTATAAAAACAGTAAGCGAAGTTCGTAGTATTTGACCCTTTATAGAGTCTAATGCTATTCTTGTGTTTTCTTTAAATAATCCTATCATAACAACTATTAGACTTTAGAACATAAAATTTGTTACATTTTTTTTAGTAATTAGTAAAAAGTTGTTAGTAATTAGTTGTATAATTTTTCTTAATCATTAATATATTCGATATTTGCATTCCAATTATAATGTTGATTATTATAGATTTTTTAATCTTACTTTCAAATTGACACATTTTACAAATTGACATATTAAAAAAGATGGCTCAAAAACCAAGTATACCAAAAGGAACTCGTGATTTTTCACCAGTTGAAGTAGCAAAACGCAATTATATATTTAGCACTATAAAAACCAATTTCGAAAAGTTTGGTTTCCAACCTATAGAAACACCTTCTTTTGAAAACTCAGACACCTTAATGGGAAAATATGGAGAAGAAGGAGATCGTTTGATTTTTAAGATTTTGAATTCAGGAAATTATTTGTCTAAAAATGAAATGAAAATGTTTGATGAGGTAGCAAATAATATTGAATTATTTGTGAATGATAATTTAATTAAAGAACTAGATAAAGAAAATATAATTAAGTCACGTGATAATATCAATTTGGATGAACTTCGAAGAGAATTGTTAGTAATTATTGAGACTACTTTATTAGAGTATATGTCTTTGTCAGAATCTTACACAGAATTTCTAAAGTATATTAAAAATAATTTAGACATTTTAACAGACTGTATTATTGATATTTTAAGATCAGAATTTTATACAACATATGTAGACCCAAATGGAAAAATTAATTACAGAAGAAATTGTATAGATAGTCTAATAGGTAAGATAATTTCTAAAAAAACTACTTCATTAATTTCCGAAAAAGCACTTCGCTATGATTTAACCGTTCCTTTTGCAAGATATGTGGTCCAACACCAAAACGAAATCGAATTTCCTTTCAAAAGATACCAAATTCAACCCGTTTGGAGAGCAGATAGACCTCAAAAAGGACGTTTTAGAGAATTTTACCAATGTGATGCTGATGTAGTAGGTTCAAATTCGCTTTGGCAAGAAGTAGAATTGGTACAATTGTATGATTCGGTTTTTAGCCAATTAGGGCTAAACGGAGTAACTATAAAAATAAACAATCGTAAAATATTATCAGGAATTGCTGAGGTAATTGGAGCTTCTGATAAATTAATCGATTTTACAGTTGCTTTAGATAAATTAGACAAGATAGGAGAAGATGGAGTAAAGAAAGAAATGATTGAAAAAGGAATTTCTGAAAGCGCTATTGAAAAAGTACAACCGTTGTTTAATTTCACAGGAACTATTTCTGAAAAAATAACAAAATTAGCAGATTTATTAGCTTCGTCTGAAGAAGGAATGAAAGGAGTAGAAGAGTTATTATTTATTTGTGATAATGTAAATGAAATAGGTTTACAAACTGCAACATTAGACTTAGATGTTACTTTAGCGCGTGGTTTAAATTACTATACAGGTGCTATTTTTGAAGTTTCAGCGCCAAAAGGAGTTGCAATGGGTTCAATTGGTGGTGGTGGTCGTTATGATGATCTTACAGGAATCTTTGGATTGAAAAACATGAGTGGAGTTGGAATTTCATTTGGTTTAGACCGTATTGCTTTGGTTATCGAAGAATTAGGTTTATTTCCAGAAACAGTTACAGCAACTTCAACAGCTTTATTCTTAAATTTTGGGTTTGAAGAAGCTAAATATGCCATGAAAGCTATTGCAAAATTACGTAAAGAAGGAATAAAAGTTGAAATGTATCCTGATGCTACTAAAATAGGAAAACAATTTCAGCACGCAGATAAAAGAGGAATCCCTTTTGCAATATTAGTAGGAGAAGAAGAAATAAAAAATGATTTATTCGGAATTAAAAATTTAACAACAGGAGAACAAGAAAAAGTAAATTTTGAAGAACTACTAAAAAGGTTGAATAATAAATAATAATTATTGTTAAATAGTTTTTTTGTAATCTATATTACTTTCAGTTTGTTTCTAAATTGTTACTTTTGAATCTTCTAAAATAAAATTTAAAATATGTCAAGTTCAATAGAAAAAATTAAATGTTTAATAATAGGTTCTGGTCCGGCTGGTTATACAGCAGCGATATATGCAGCCAGAGCAAATATGGCTCCAGTTTTATATCAAGGACAGCAACCAGGTGGTCAATTGACTACTACAAATGAAGTAGAAAATTTCCCAGGTTATCCAGACGGTGTTACTGGACCAGAAATGATGGTGCAACTACAAGAACAAGCAAAACGTTTTGGAAGTGATATTCGTGACGGATGGGCTACAAAAGTTGATTTTTCAGGCGAAATTCATAAAGTATGGATCAATGATACTATTGAGATTCATGCAGAAACCGTAATTATTTCTACGGGAGCTTCTGCTAAATACTTAGGGTTACCATCAGAGCAAAAATACTTACAATTAGGAGGTGGTGTTTCAGCTTGTGCAGTTTGTGACGGATTTTTCTATAGAAACCAAGAAGTTGTTATTGTTGGAGCAGGAGACAGCGCTTGTGAAGAAGCACATTATCTTTCAAACATCTGTAAAAAAGTAACCATGTTAGTAAGAAGCGATGTTTTTAGAGCTTCAAAAATCATGGAAGAAAGAGTGAGAAAAACAGCTAATATTGAAATATTACTACATACTGAAACAGAAGAAGTTTTAGGAGACGGACAAGTAGTTACAGGTGTAAAAGCTAAAAACAGAACTACTGGAGAAATTACAGAGATTCCTGCAACAGGATTTTTCGTAGCAATTGGACACAAGCCAAATACTGATATTTTTGCAGACTATTTAGATTTAGATGAAACAGGTTACATTAAAAATATTCCTGGAACATCTAAAACAAATGTAGCAGGAGTTTTTGTAGGTGGTGACGCAGCAGATCATGTATACAGACAAGCTATTACAGCCGCAGGAACAGGTTGTATGGCAGCATTAGACGCAGAACGTTATTTAGCTTCTAAAGCTTAAGAAAGCGTTTTTTTATAATAATTTAAGCCATTCTGGAAGAATATATTTTCTTTCAGAATGGTTTTTTATTTGTAATAAAATTTAACAAAAAATACAATTTTTCTGTAATTTATTGTAATCGGTTTGTTTTATATTTGCACAAATATGTTTGTATTTTTATATTGATATCTATGAAATCAAATGTATATACTCAATATATATATAATATTTTTACAAGAATAGTCAGAAATATAGCTGACTTAAAAAGTCTAGATATTTTTAATTTTTTATACAAATAAATATGAAAAAATCAACAAAAAACAATAGCAGGTGGTGGAACATGTGCTTATTATATTCCAAAATGTACAGCTCCAGGAGATCATGGTCCAGAATGTAATTATGGTGGATCAATAGTTGGGAAAAATGTTGATAAAGACACAGCTATGGCTGTAGCTGCTGCTTATGGAGGAAATTGGTGTTGTTCAAGTTGTGGTTCAGCTTCTTGGTATTAATATTAAAAAGGTTGCCTAATTAAGGTCAACCTTAATAAAATAAATTATGAGATTTTTACTTTTTTTAATTATCCTATTCCATTTTTCTTGTTCTCAAGAAAAGAAAAAAAATATTGCTAAAAAAACGGAAGAGCAAAATAAAATAACTGTTATTTTTAAAGGAAGAACATACGAAAAAGATTCTATTAAAGATTCCAGTGGTTCTGTTAGCTATAGTTTAGCAAAAATGTTTTATAGAGAAAATAACGATTTTGTAGACTATGAATTAAATGTTGAAAATGTTAATAAACCAGATACTATAGTTATTACTACTAAAAATAAAATATACTTACAGCATCCGTTTCATTTAAATTTTTCCGCTACCTATATTTTAAAACCAGGTGATACCGTTGTTTTTAATTATCCAAATGATACTCCTTATATTACTTATTTAAATAAAAATGCAGATAGTTTAGGAACAAATGAATATGTTAGAAGGAATTTAGAATATCCATTAGTTGAAAGTGGACTTTCTTTTTTTGAGAAAAATAAAAGAAAAAGAAACAAGCAAGAAGAAGAAAAAGCTCAACAAGATTATAAAGAAAGAAATGCTATAATTTTGAGCCATTTTAATTCTTTAAAGGAAAAGCAAGCTATAGAAGATGAAATTTATCAAATAAATACCTTTAATCAATTTGAGAATATTGAAAAACACGATAGTATTTTTAATGCTACTATAAATTTAGGAATAGAAAAATATTCTAATTGTCTTTTATATAGTTTTTATAATAAATTCCCTGTTGTTAAGATAAAAACAGGTAATGGGGTATTTGTAGATTCTCGAATTAATTTTGATAATGTCCTTAAAATTAATAGTATAAAATCAAAAAATAAAGATTTCTTATTATATACTTTCTTAGAAGAAATAATAAATAATTTCTCAAAACCAGATGCGGAGAAATATTTTCAACTGTTTAGTGAAAATGTAACAGATAAGAAATTAATAGAAATAATTGAGAAAAAATACTATGGTATTTCAAAAAAAGCAACACAGAAAGAGTCTACAAATGTAAATTTCATTAATGAAAATAAGAAGGAAACTAGCTTAGATGAAGTTGTGTCAAATTATAAAGGAAAAGTTCTATATATAGATTTTTGGGCAAGTTGGTGCGCTCCATGTAGAGCAGCAATGCCATCTTCAAGAAAGCTTCATGAAACATATAAAAATGAGAATATAGAATTTATATATGTCAGTATCGATAAGAATTTTGATGCGTGGACAAAAGCCTATAAAAAAGAATTTATAAGTGGCGATAATAATTTTTTAGCAACTAATTATCCAGAAGCAACATTGTATAAAGAAATTCTTTTGAAATCCATTCCTAGGTATTTAATTTACGATAAAAACGGAAAATTAGTAAATGATAATGCTCCAAGTCCAGATAGTCAGGAAATTATAACAGAATTGAAAAAATATTTGTAAAATTTAACAGGAGTTAAATTACTTTCAAAAGATCAAATGAAAACTGTAGCAGGAGCCGGTACTTGTGCTTGGATGCACTCTTCTGGATTTATTATGCATGACATTTCTCTAGATCAAGTTAAAGATTTAAGAGATACTTATGGTGGTGGTAAATGGTGTTGTGATTCATGCGACAAAGCTTCTTGGCTTTAATATTATTGACTTGGGCAATTGCCCAAGTCTTTGATTCATTTTTTAATAAAATTGTAATAAAATGAAAAATATTGTTTTTCTTTTTTTAATCTTCTTATGTTGTAATAAGAAGTCAGTTACTCTCTCAGAAAACAAGAAAGTTGTATTAGATACAATAGTGGTTTCTTTTTTAGATGTGCCGAAAGATTTTTTGTATCCACTAAAGTCAGGAGGAACAATCGAAAACTCTAAATTTGATGTTCAATATTTTTCTGATAATGAAGTTTTTAATTTAAAGCTTAATGAAGAGAAAAGTATAAAAAAAATACCTAATAAAGAGGATTATATTGAGATTGTACATTCTTATAATGTTTTTGATGAGATTTCTATTTTAGTTAAAAAAGGAGATTCTGTAAATATTAATTATATTGATAAAACGCCTAATTTTAAAATAATAAATAAAGAAGTTAGAAAACATGATTTAGATTATGACTTTTTGGTAAGGAAATTTATATTTAAATCAAAATACCCTTATTTTATTCAAAGCAAGAACAACCCTATATTTTATATTGATGATTTAAGTATATTATCAAGAAAAGATTTCAATATTGAAGCACTTAAGAAAAATATTTATTTAAACGCTGTAAAGGAACTATCGAAAGAGAGAATTTTTCTTGATTCAATTTATAAGAATAATGAATTTTCATTGGTAAATTATAATTATTATAAACAGAGAAATTATTATAATTTATTGCATATAAACTTGAAAAATGAAATTGAGAATGAAGTTATAGATTATAAGATAAATGACTCATTAGTAAAATATAAATTTTATAGACATTATATCTATGATTATATAATTAAGAATAATAGAATAAAAGAAATTGCTGTAAGCGATGGTAGTATTTTAGATAGTAAAGCAGCTTTTGACTCCGTTATAAAGTCTACATCATTTGGTGAAAAAACAAAAAAGTTCTTATTATATACTTTCTTAGAAGAAATAATAAATAATTTCTCAAAACCAGATGCGGAGAAATATTTTCAACTGTTTAGTGAAAACGTAACAGATAAGAAATTAATAGAAATAATTGAGAAAAAATACTATGGTATTTCAAAAAAAGCAACACAGAAAGAGTCTACAAATGTAAATTTCATTAATGAAAATAAGAAGGAAACTAGCTTAGATGAAGTTGTGTCAAATTATAAAGGAAAAGTTCTATATATAGATTTTTGGGCAAGTTGGTGCGCTCCATGTAGAGCAGCAATGCCATCTTCAAGAAAGCTTCATGAAACATATAAAAATGAGAATATAGAATTTATATATGTTAGTATCGATAAGAATTTTGATGCGTGGACAAAAGCTTATAAAAAAGAATTTATAAGTGGCGATAATAATTTTTTAGCGACTAATTATCCAGAAGCAACATTGTATAAAGAAATTCTTTTAAAATCCATTCCTAGGTATTTAATTTACGATAAAAACGGAAAATTAGTAAATGGTAATGCTCCAAGTCCAGATAGTCAGGAAATTATAACAGAATTAAAAAAATATTTGTAAAATTTTTAAGGAAAACTCAAAGTTTTATTTCTTTTATAAAGATGTTTTTCTACATTTGGAAATACAAATAACAAACAAAGTATGCTGAAACTTGTAATTAAATACCTGCAAAAATCTAATTATAGCTCTAAAATAGTAGAATTTGAAGAATTTTATCAATCACATCCTAATTATCCAAGTTTACTTGCTATTACTGATGGTTTAAATTATTTAAACATTGAAAACATAGCAGCAAGTATTCCTTTTGAACACTTTGATGAACTTACAAATTCATTTATCGCAGAGTTGAAGATAGATAATCCAAGTTTATACCTTTTAACAAAAGGGGAAAATGAGTTTACAATTGAAGATGAGGAAGGAAAAGTAAAAAGCCTTAATAGAGCCGATTTAGAAAAATATTGGTCAGGAATTGTTCTTTTAGTTGAAGAAAATGAAAAAGAAGAAATTTCGAGTAAATGGAAGAGTTCAAGTTATATGCTACCTATAGCATTAATTCTTTTGTGTCTACTATCTATCAGTACTAAACTAAACAATCATTTACATACTACTTTCTTACTTATTGCAGCTATAGGAGTTTTTATAAGTAAAGAAATTTTAGAAACTTTTTTCAATAATAAAAACAACACAGATTCAAAATTTTGTTCTATTAGTGAAGAATTTTCATGTGATTCTATTATAAAGTCAAAATCATATTCTTTCTCAAAGTATATAGAATTTGTAGATTTACCTGTAATCTTTTTTAGTTTTTCATTTATAAGCTTATTATTTGGTTTAGAAATGGAATATTTAATAGGTTTAGCAAGTGTACTTTCATTACCAGTACTTTTTTATTCTATTTATTTGCAAAAATTTAGTCTTAAAAAATGGTGTTTATTGTGTCTTTTAATTTCGGTTTTAATGCTAAGTAATGCTGTTCTGTTTTTAGTTAATTATAGAATGTTTTCTTTAGATTATCATCAAGTAATAAATGCAGTAGGTTTACTATTATTAATTGTACCATTATGGTTTTTATTGAAAAAATGGATTGAGAAGTTCAATAAAAACGAAGTAGAATTAAATAAATTATTACGTTTTAAAAGAAGTGAAGATGTTTTTCAAAAAACAGTGGAAACAATCAATAATGTTGAAAGTTTTAATGCATTAGATAAAATGATTATTGGTGATGAAAATGCTCCAAATGTAATTTCTTTATTTTTAAGTCCAAGTTGTCCACATTGTCACACAGCATATAAAGACGCTAAAGAATTATTAATGAAATATCCAAACAAATTAAAACTAGCTATTTGTTACAATTTGAATACAAACAATGTAGATAACCCATATTTGGATATTGCAAGAAGCGTTTTAAATTTATATAACAATGGCAAAAATGTTATACAAGCATTAGACGATTGGCATATTGAAAGATTAAATATTGATGATTGGAAAGCAAAATGGAAAAAAACAGATGCTTTTACTAAAGAAAATAACCAATTGGAAATGTATTTTCAATGGTGTTTAGAAAATGAATTTAATTATGCACCAGTTAAAATTTTTAATAATCATTTAATTGAGCAACAATATAACATAAACGAACTGTTCTATTTCTTCAAGGAATAAAAAACATTTTAAATATCAAAATAGAATTATGGGAATAATTTGTCCATAGTTGAACACAAATGTTCGGATATTTTATATTCGAACATTTGTGTTTTGAAGTAGTAACTATTATTCTTTATATAATCGAGCTTTTTGAACATTTATAACAGGATAGGAAAGAACTTCAGGAATTTCTTCCGTGTTCTTTCCTGATTTTTCCATATTATTCTTATTAGAATACATTATTTCAAAGTCAACATAATTATCGGCAAAATGTTCAGTAGTCGTTAATAAGCTACCTTGAACTTCAAAAATGGAGTACAACGTATTATCCGTTACAAAGGCATTTAGTAAAATGCCATTATTCTCATCAATTATATATTGTCCTTTTGTTTTATCTTTTTCTAAAAGGGTATATTTTCTTTCCTGATTTACTTTGTCAGATTTGTAAATGATAGTGTATTTATATCTGGCAATAGTATCTGTAGGTAATAAATGCAATTCCATATCAATTACCTGATTTCCATTTTGATTGTGAATGTTTAATTTTCCTTTGTATTTTCCAAAAAAATCATCAGGAAAAACTTTAGCATCTTGACTAAAAAGAACAATTGGGAATAAAAGAATAAAGAGAAAGTATGAACGCATTAGTTTTCTTTTTTATAAAGAGTTGCACTATTTGTAAATTGTTTCATATCAATTTTTGGCTCGCCTAATAGTTCAATAGTTGTTTTTCCTGAAGCAGAAATTGAAATGTCATTAACAGCATTAATTAAACATTTAGCATATCCTTCAATTGCTAATTCAATTGATTTTGCAGGAAATTTATTCGCAGTTAAATAAGCATTATTATCAAGTCTTATTTTTAAATTAGAAACATCGCCTTCAATTTTTGCCTTTGCTTTTTCATACATATCTAATTTTACTTCTGGAGAAGCTATTAAAGCTTTTAAATCGGCATTTTTGCTTAATTCTAGAGTAGTGTTTTCAGCTTTTACGTTGATTTCAGCTTCAGATTTATCATTCAAGATTAAGGTAAAAGTAGTAGAGTTTACGTTTAAAAAAGAAGCTGAATTATCATAATTTTTTACAATTACATTTTCTAATTGTAATTCATTTAATGCGTTAATTCTTGCTTCGTTTTTTGCTGTAATTTGTTTTAAGTCAGCAGCATAATTAACTCTTATAGAGAATTTTTTTGAGCTACTTACATTTTTTAATGTAGTAATTCGTAATGTGTTAGCAACAACTGAAAAGTCTATAACATCATGTAAATTATCATCTGCTTCAATTTCTATAGAAGAAGTATCAGCTTTTACTAAAAAGATTTCTACATTGTCTTCTACTTCAATATTTTCAAAGCTTTCTACTTCTTTTATTGTGTGCGTTATAACTCTTGATCCTTTAATCTTTTCTTTTTTCTGAGAAAAAGTAATGGTAGTAGTTAAGAATACTAAAAGTAATAATGTGATTTTTTTCATTTTTATAAACTATAATTTCATTTCTATAAAATACTCAATAATCATTCCAAAAATTAATTTAAGAATGATTAATAGACTGAGCAAATATAAAAAAAACATCAGCGAATACTGATGTTTTTTAATGGTTATTTTTGGCTTACACTTCCGCCTGAACTTTTGTCTACAATTAATGAATTTGGTTTGGAAATAAATTCAATACTACTTCCGCTTGAAGCATCGGCTTTTAATTGATTAACAACATTTAGAGTTGTTGAGCTTCCGCTAGAAGAACTTGATTTTCCATTTTGAGCAATAAGATTTTCTAAATTAATGTTGCTTCCACTTGATGATTCTGTATTAAGGATATTTGTTTTTCCTTTTACTTCAAGAGAGCTTCCACTGCTGCTTTCACAAGATAATATATCTGAATCTACTTCTACTAAAATAGTACTTCCGCTGCTTGAATGTAATTCTAAATTTTTAAATTCTAGTTTATTATCACTCTTTACATTTGCTCCACTACTAGATCTAATTTCTTCTAAATTTGATGTTTTGATATAAATGTTTTTTGCTTCAGCATTTTTAATATTTACATCTGAATATACTTCTAAAACACCGTCTTTTACAGTAGTGAAAATATGATCTTGTAAATTATCATCAGCTTGTACTTCAATGTTTACAGTATTTGCTTGTTCAATAATGACATTTAAACCAGTTTGTGCAGAAACAGAATTAAATTTTTCTGCTATAGTTCTATTTACAGTTACAACCTTACCATTTCCAGATATAGTTTCACTATTCCATTCTACGTTTACACACGATTGAAGTAATAATACTGTTATAACCGTGATGATAACTTTTGTAATTTGAATAATTAATTTTATCATGATTGTTTTATTTAGTTGATTTTTTATTTTAATTGAATGTTTACTTCATCGTTAGTGGCTTTGATTTTTAATTCTTTGTCATTCATTCTTATAGAAACATTTTCATTTATAGAGTCATTGATGTTAATATCATCGTCATCATCATTTGGACAATTTTGGCATTTTACATCATATTCTTCAACTTTATAAACATAATTACTATCATGTTTAAGATCGAAAAAGTCATTGTCAGATCTGTCATAGTTTTTTACGTACATATCTGGTTTTACATAAGTCCCTTTTGGTAAATAGATATAAACATTAACTTCTTGATCTCTAAATTTATTTTTAAAATTAGTTGTGAAATAATTGTCTAAGTTAATTCTATTTGATTGAATGTCAAAATTATACTTTATTTTTTCGGATCTGTTCTTAGCATCGTTATGAGATTTTCCTGTTGCAGATTTTTCTATTTGAATAAAAGGAATGTTCTCATCTGTTTTAAGAAAATGTACTCTTACTTTAGTAGAATAAATGATTTCATTATTATTTTCATCATGTGTGTATTTTCCTCTTTCTCTTTCATTAATGCTTTTAGCATAATAATTATTGTATTGCATTCTAACAAATAATGTGTCTGTTGGTTGCATAAAAACTTGCTCTTTTTTTACTGTTTTCCCATCAAAACCTATTGCAGTAGCTTGTACGACACCTAAATATGATACACAAATGATAGAAACAATCCAAATTGCTAAAAGCGAATATTTAAAATAGTTTCCTATAGATTTCATATTTGTTACTAATAGTTTTAACCCAAGAATTAGTAAAAAGAATACTGGAATTCCTATGCTTAATATTAATAATATTCCTTGAATCCACATAGGAATGTCGAAATCAAATGGAGTATGAAAATGATTAAATATAAAAGTATCAGGTAATGATGATGAAAAGATCATAAAAATACCACCTATGATTATACTTAATAATGTCATTGATGCAAAGAAAACAATGAATACACCAATAATTTTTGCCATTACTTTAAAAATACTTAGAAAAAGAGTGCTTAATGTGTTCCCAATTTGACTCACGCCTGTTTTAGCAGTATTTGATATTTTTTGATGATCTAAATTATTTATTTTACTTGCAATATCATCAATTCCTTCTTTTACTTTTTTTTCAATATTTGAAATATTAATAGGTTCTCCTTTCATTTCTAATTTTTGAGAAGTTGTTAAAGCTTCTGGTATTAAAATCCAAAGGATTAAGTAAATTACTAATGAAGTTCCAAAACTAATGAATGGAGAGATAATAAATAATATTCTAATCCATAATGGATCAATATTGAAATAGTGACCAAAACCAGATGCAACACCTCCTAAAATAGCATTATCTTTATCTCTATATAATCTTCTACTTTTTGAGTTTGAAGATTTTGAA
This sequence comes from Flavobacterium sediminilitoris, assembly GCF_023008245.1. Classification (NCBI taxonomy): domain Bacteria; kingdom Pseudomonadati; phylum Bacteroidota; class Flavobacteriia; order Flavobacteriales; family Flavobacteriaceae; genus Flavobacterium; species Flavobacterium sediminilitoris. The sequence goes on along the minus strand of NZ_CP090145.1, from coordinate 3,891,600 downwards.
TTTGATTGAGAAAAACTTGAATACGTTGTTTCTTCATCAATTTTATAATCTTCAGGTTGCCCCATAATAGTAATTACTTCGTCGATTTCTTTTAAGCTAATAACTTGACTTTCATTTTTAAGTCTTTCTTGAAAAAGTTCAGCAATTCTACTTTCAATATCATTTATAATCTCATCTCTACCTTCTGGTGAAAGAGAACGTTTAACAGCATCAAAATAGCGTGTTAATTTTTGATAAGCATCTTCGTCTATATGGAAAAAGAAACCTCCTAAATTTATACTTATTGTTTTGTTCATGACTTTTAGTTTTGGCTAGGTTGTGTTATTATATTTACAGCGTCAGACAATTCTGTCCAGGTGCTATTTAATTCATTTAAAAATTCTTGTCCTACATCGGTTAATCCATAGTATTTTCTAGGTGGACCAGATGTTGATTCTTCCCAACGATAATTTAATAGACCATCGTTTTTTAATCTAGTTAATAAAGGATAAACTGTACCTTCAACAACTAATAATTTGGCATTTTTTAGAGTCTCTAGAATTTCAGAAGTATATGCATCTTTTTCTTTCAATACAGAAAGTATGCAGAACTCTAAAACACCTTTTCTCATTTGAGCTTTTGTGTTTTCAATGTTCATGATTCATTTTGATTTTTTAATTAAACTGTTCATTTTTTGATTTTATCTGAATATTATTTCAGATGATTGATTTATTGATTGATGATTGAAACTATTTTATAAATTTTATTGTTAACGGATAATTATATTGTTCTCCATTAGCGCTTTTAACCGAAGCATATATAATTAAAAAGAACTCACTTAACTTAAGAAAGGCAATTAAAATTAGGGCGATTAATCCTAATAGTACCATTCCTGTAATATTTTGAGTCGTTATCACTTCTCTCATAGTTATTACTTGATTGTTCATTTCTAATTTTTCTATTGTATTAATTAACCAAAATATAAAAGTTGGTATTGAAATAATTATTGCAATAAGAGAATACAATAAAATACTTAGTTGAAAATTCAAGGCTTGTTTTCCATTATGATCTATAAAATCAGACTTTTCTTTTCTAGTTGTCCATAGTAATAAAGGAAAGATGTAATTTCCTAGAGGAATAATGTATTGGCTCAATGTACTTAAGTGTATTAATGAACCTAGACTTTTTTCATTTGATGTTCTCATAGTTATTTTTGATTGATTTATATTGATGATTTTTTTAAGCAATTATACTATAGCTATTAATTTCTTATACAAAGATAAGTCTAAAAACAGGTATTATGTTACACATAGTACTAATAATTAACAAAAAATTAACATATTAAAAAATAGTATGAGTGCATAGTATTTTTTGTATTTTTACAGAAACTAAAAATAAAAACTATGAAATTTACACCATCAAAGCTAAATACATTTATGTTTTTCAAATTACCATCTGCTTTTTGGAGTGGTGTTAGAGTACAAAAAATAGTAAAAGAAGAATGTTTAGTAACAGTTAAACACAGATGGTTTAATCAAAACCCATTTAAATCAATGTATTTTGCAGTGCAGGCTATGGCAGCAGAATTTACAACAGGAGCACTTGTAATGTATCAAGTAAAAGAAAGCGGAAAAAGTATATCAATGTTAGTCGCTAATAATAAAAGTACATTTACAAAAAAAGCAACAGGAAGAATTACATTTAAATGTAATCAAGGAAATTTAATCAAGGAAACTATTCAAAAAGCAATTGAAACAAAAGAAGGACAAACAATATGGCTAACATCAATTGGTAGTAATGAAAAAGGTGAACAAGTATCAGAAATGCAATTTGAATGGGCAATAAAAGTTAGAGGATAGAAAAAACGTATGTATGAGTTCTTAGTGTTTGACATGTTAACATTAGTTAATTAACTTCAATTAAGGCTATAGACTTTGTATTTTTGTTTAAAACATATAAATAATGAAAGTTTTAATAACTGGAGCAACGGGTTTAATAGGTAATGAATTAGTAAAATTATTACTTCAAAATGGTGTTACAGTTCATTACTTGTCAACATCAAAAAGTAAATTAATTACTCAATCTAATTATAAAGGATATTATTGGAACCCTAAATCGGGACAAATAAATACTAATGCATTTGATGATGTAGAAGTGATAATTCACTTAGCAGGAGCAAGTGTTTCAAAAAGATGGACTCTTTCTTATAAAGAAGAAATTATAAATAGTAGAGTGCTTTCAACTAGATTATTGTTTCAAGCATTATCAAAAAATCAAAATCAAGTACAACATATTATTTCAGCTTCTGCTATAGGAATTTATCCAAGTAGTTTGACGAATGTGTATCAAGAAGATAATAAACAAGTAGACAATTCTTTTTTAGGAGAAGTAGTTGCTAAATGGGAAAACGAAGTTTCAGTTTTTGAACGATTAGGAATAAAAGTGTCAAAAGTAAGAATCGGACTCGTATTAGCGCAAAATGGAGGAGCATTAAAAGAAATGTTGAGACCTATAAAATTAGGATTGGGATCAGCGTTTGGAAACGGAAATCAATATCAATCATGGATACATATTAATGATTTGACACAGATTTTTTACTTTATTATGAAAAATAAATTAGAAGGTGTTTATAATGCTGTTTCTCCTTATCCTGTATCTAATAAAGAGCTAATAAAAACTATTGCAAACACTATAAAAATGCCTTGTTTTTTACCAAATGTTCCAAAGTTTGTTATGAAACTTGTTTTAGGAGAAATGCATCAAATTTTATTTGCTAGTCAAAATGTAAGTGCAAGAAAAATATTAAATAAAGGGTTTCAGTTCAAATATGCTTCTTTAGATAAAGCATTACAAAATATATTAAAATAATAAAAGCCTCATAAAAAATGAGGCTTTTGTGTATAATTAATAGTTGATTTCTATTATTTAGTAGCTTTTGCAGTTACAGTTAATTCAATCTCATCATCAACAAATTTATCTTTTAAATCATCGAAAATTGATTTTGAAGCATAGTTAACTCCCCAAAGTGTTCTGTTAATTTTAAAAGGCTCAGATACTAATGAAACTTCAGAATCAGTGATTGAAATTTTTGCAGGAAAACTAACTTCTTTCGAAATGTCTTTCATTGTTAAAGTACCATTAACTGTAGAAACACCATCAGTTTCAGTAATAGAATTTATTTTAAAAGTACTTGTTGGGAATTTTGCAGTATTAAAAAAATGATCTTCTGCTTCTTTGTCACCAGTTCCTTTTAAGTGAGTTTCTAAATTTAATTTATCATCACCTTCTAAGTCAGTAACCGTAATTGAATTCATATCCATTACAAATGTACCTCCTGAAACTTTTCCATCAGTTACATCAAAATTACCCTCTTTAACAGTAATTGTACCGTTGTGTTTTCCAGTTGGTTTAGATCCTATCCATGCAACGCTTGATGATGCATTATCTATGTTAAATGTAATAGCGTCTACAGTTTCAACAGTAGGTTCAGGAGTTACAGTTTCTTCTGTTGTAGTTTCTTTTTTACAACCAGTTAAACTAATAATAGTAATTAACGCTAAGCTTAAAATGTTTTTCTTCATTGTAGTTTGAATTTATATATTTTTTATAATTAGGAATCAAATGTAATTAAAATTAAGATTAAATAAAAAAATAAACTAACAGCGATGGTGTATTTTTTTTATGACAATTTGACATTTTTAATGATTTGGCAGTACATTTGCAATAATTATATGAAATATAAAAACGTTTAAAATAATTATCAAAATATGAATCAAGAAAGTACTGAAAGCATCGAAGAAAAAGAAAATATTCAAGAGGAAAATGTTTCAGAAAATCAACAACCAGAGATATCGGTTGAAGAGCAGCTTCAAGACGAATTAGCAAAAGAAAAAGATAAATTCTTGCGTTTATTTGCAGAGTTCGAAAATTATAAAAAAAGAACATCAAAAGAGCGTATTGATTTATTTAAAACCGCAAATCAAGAAGTTCTTCAAGCAATGTTGCCTGTTTTAGATGATTTTGATAGAGCTTGGAGTCAAATCTCAAAGTCTGAAGATGAAGCATTAGTAAAAGGAATACAACTAATTCAAGAGAAATTAAAATCAACATTAGTATCAAAAGGACTTGAAGAAGTTGAAGTGAAAACAGGAGATGCTTTTGATGCAGATTTTGCAGAAGCAATTACACAAATTCCAGCACCTTCTGAAGATTTGAAAGGGAAAATTGTAGATGTAATTGAAAAAGGATATAAGTTAGGAGATAAAATTATACGTTTCCCTAAAGTTGTTATTGGCAATTAAGAGCTTAAAAATAGCGGTTCTAATGTTCTAAATCTATTTAGGATAAATTTAGAACTAGTTCAAAAATTAATATATGAAAAAAGATTTTTACGAAATATTAGGTATTAGCAAAGGAGCTTCTGCTGAAGAAATTAAAAAAGCGTATAGAAAGAAAGCAATTCAATATCATCCAGATAAAAATCCTGGTGATAAAGAAGCAGAAGAAAATTTCAAATTAGCTGCTGAAGCTTATGAAGTTCTAAGTGATGCTGACAAAAAAGCACGTTACGATCAATATGGTCATGCTGCATTTGATGGAGCAGGCGGATTTGGCGGTGGCGGTCACATGAATATGGATGATATCTTTAGTCAATTTGGAGATATTTTTGGTAGTGCTTTTGGTGGAGGTGGTTTTTCTGGTTTCGGCGGTGGTTTTAATGGAGGAGGACAAAGAAGAGTAAAAGGAAGTAACCTTCGCATAAAAGTAAAGCTAACACTTGAAGAAATTGTAAATGGAGTTGAAAAGAAGATAAAAGTAAAAAGAAAAATTCAAGCTAAAGGAGTATCATATAGAACATGTTCTACATGTAATGGTAGCGGACAAATAATGAGAGTGACCAATACTATTTTAGGTAGAATGCAAACAGCAACAACCTGTAATACTTGTGGAGGTTCTGGACAAATTTTAGATCATAAGCCTGCTGGAGCAGATGCATATGGAATGATAATGGAAGATGATACTGTTTCAATCAAAATTCCTGCTGGAGTTGTAGATGGAATGCAATTAAAAGTATCAAATAAAGGAAATGAAGCACCAGGAAGTAATAGTATTCCAGGAGATTTAATTGTAGCTATTGAAGAATTAGAACATGAATTTTTAAAACGAGAAGGAGAAAATCTTCATTATGATTTATATGTAAGTTTTCCAGAAGCAGCATTAGGTGTTTCTAAAGAAATAGAAGCAGTAGGAGGAAAAGTAAGAATTAAACTTGAAGAAGGAATTCAATCAGGTAAAATTTTACGTTTGAAAGGAAAGGGAATACCAAGTTTAAATGGATATGGAAATGGAGACTTATTAGTTCATGTTAATGTTTGGACACCTAAAACATTAAATAAAGAACAAAAAAGCTTTTTTGAAAAAATGATAAATGATGAAAACTTTATTCCTTCACCAGAAAAATCAGAAAAATCTTTTTTTGAAAAAGTAAAAGATATGTTTTCATAATTGAATAAAAATATATACATTTGAGATTCACTTCCTTATGGGAGTGAATTTTTCTTTTTCATAGCAATTTTTCCCATCCTTCGTAAAAAAGGGGTGGGTTTTTTGTAACAAAATTAAAATCTCTATACTAACTAGGTAAATGCTATAGTATGGATGAATATAAAATAATTTCTCAAAATTATAGAAAGTATAATTTAATACACAATAGCTCAATTATTGGTCAATTATCCTATGAAAAATGGTATAATCACAACAATCCAAAAATATCAATTGAAAATAAAACTAATTGTTCAATAGAAAAATTGAACATTTGGAAGTCAAATTTTAAAGCCAAAATAAAAGATAAAGTAATTTTAGAGTTTATCTTTGGCTGGAATTCGATAATTAAAATTAATTATATTGAAAATGAAATTTTAAATTCTCTAATTTTAAAAAAAGAAAGTTTTTGGAATTCAAATTATATAATATTAGATGGCCTGGAGAACCAAATTTGTAAAATTGAAACCAAGTATACATGGAGAAATTGGAAAACAAATTATTTATAATAAACTATAATTTCCCTTATACAGAAAATAAAGAATTAATATATTTAACAATCATACATTTTATAATCTTTTTAAATATTTCAGCATCAGCTGTTTAATAATAATAAAATATGAGTAATATTCTTGAAGTTAATAATGTAATCAAACAATATGGAGATTACACAGCTTTGAATAATGTATCCTTAGCCATTCCAACAGGTAGTATTTATGGATTATTAGGTCCTAATGGAGCAGGAAAAACAACATTAATTAGAATTATCAATCAAATAACAATGCCCGATTCTGGAATTGTTTTACTAGATGGTGAAAAATTAAAACCAGAACATGTACAATATATAGGTTATCTTCCAGAAGAAAGAGGATTATATAAAAGCATGAAAGTAGGAGAACAATGTTTGTATTTAGCACAATTAAAAGGCTTGTCAAATCAAGAAGCTAAAAAACAATTAAAATATTGGTTTGAAAAACTAGAAATTCAAGACTGGTGGAATAAAAAAATTCAAGAATTATCAAAAGGAATGGCTCAAAAAATACAGTTTGTTGTAACAGTATTACATAAGCCAAAATTATTAATATTAGACGAACCTTTCTCTGGTTTTGATCCTGTTAATGCAAACCTTATAAAAGACGAAATCATTGAATTAAATAAGCAAGGAACTTCCGTTATATTCTCAACTCATAGAATGGAGAGCGTTGAAGAAATGTGTAATTATATTGCATTAATTCATAAATCGAATAAACTAATTGAAGGAAAGCTTACCGATGTAAAGCAGAAATATAGAAGTAACACATTTCAAATAGGAATTTTGACAGATAATGTAGAAAGCTTAATGTATCAATTAACACAAAAATTTAAAATTAGTCAAACCGATTTCAAATCATTAAATAACGATTTAAAATTAGAAGTACAATTAGGAAACTATTCATCAAATGAATTACTTTCTATTCTAACAAGTTTTGGTCAGGTAACCCATTTTGTAGAAAAAATACCAAGTGTAAACGATATATTTATTCAAACAGTTAGCGAATAATATCCTAACATCAAATTTCTAACATCAAATTATGAATACATTATTTTTAATTATAAAAAGAGAATTTATAGCAAAGGTTCGTAATAAATCGTTCATAGTAATGACCTTTTTAAGTCCATTATTATTTGTCGGAATTGCAGTTCTAGTAGGATATTTGTCAACAATGAATAAAGATAAAGCTACAGAAATAGCAATTCATGACGAAGCAGGCTATTTAAAAAATAACTTTAAAAACGATAAAAACACACATTATACAGACTTATCATCTATGTCTTTTGCAGCAGCAAAAGATACTGCTTTAAATAGTTATGAAGGTTTATTATATATTCCAAAAGTAGATTCATTAGAAATTCTAAAAGATAAAGTAGAATATATCTCAGAAAGTAGCGCAAGTTTAGACTTTATCGGAGATGTAGAAAAAGTAGTTGATTCAGTTTTAACATCAAATAATTTTAAAAAATTAGGGCTAGATGAAAGTAAAATAGAAAATGCTAAAGCGAACTCTACATTAAAACTGTCTAAATTTTCTGGTGAAGAAAGCTTAAAGGGATTAAACGAAATAAAAGTTTTTATAGGTGGATTAATGGGATATTTAATCATGATGTTCATCATCGTTTATGGAAACTTTGTAATGAGAAGTGTTATTGAAGAAAAAACGAATCGTATTATTGAAATTATCATTTCCTCAGTTAAACCATTCCAACTAATGATGGGTAAAATTATAGGAAACTCTTTTGCAGGAATATTACAATTTGCAATTTGGCTAGTTGTTGGTTTAATCTTAATGTTTGTGGCTCAAAATATATTTGGTTTACAAATGAGTTCTACAGCATCAGTTTCACCAGAAATGATAGAAACAGCTCAGCAAAGCGTAGGAATGGCAAAAGTTCAAATGTATTTCAATGAAATTCTAAACCTACCATTATTATTAATGTTAGTTTGTTTTATTTTATATTTCATAGGAGGATACTTTTTATATAGCTCATTATATGCAGCAATTGGAGCAGCAGTAGACTCTGAAACCGATTCGCAACAATTCTTATTGCCTATTATTTTACCATTAATTTTAGGGGTTTATATAGGCTTTTTTACCGTTATAAACGATCCACATGGAACAGTTGCAACAATATTTTCAATAATTCCATTTACATCACCTATTGTTATGTTAATGAGAGTTCCATTTTTAGGACCTGAGCATTATTGGCAATTAATTTTATCTATAATTATTTTATTTGCTACTTTTGTTTTTGTAGTTTGGTTTGCCGCAAAAATTTATAGAGTTGGTATTTTAATGTATGGGAAAAAACCAACGTGGAAAGAATTATTTAAATGGCTTAAGTATTAAGAATAGTAATGAATAAAAAAGTTCTTATTGTAACAATTGTATTTTTAGTGTTTCTTTTTCAATCTTGTTATGTTGGAATGTCTTATGAAAGAGATTTTACATCTTTAAAAGGAGTAGAAGAAAATATAGATTGTGATAAAAATATAAAAGAAGTAGATATGTTTTTTGAATGTGAAAAAATAGACTTCGAATATGAAAAAATTGGACTACTTGAAATAAAGAGTAATGAACATCAAAAACAAGATAAAGATCTTTTAGAAGAGTTAAGAATGTTAGCAATTAACAATTGTTGTGATGCAATAATTAATATAAGAAGCCAATATCTAACTAGAGAATCGGGTATTTTATTTAGTCAAGAAGAACTAAAAAAGTACGATGCTAAAGTATATTCAGGTATTGGTGTTAAAAAAAAGGGATAAATGTTAGAAACGATAAAATACATACTCAATTATAAACTTATAGATACAAAAACAATAGATGTAACAGTACTTACAATAGTAGTCTTAGTTACAGCATTAATACTAACTGGAATTGTTCTTAGGTTTGTTAGAGTTTTAATAACCAGAAAATTACCTAATGAAGATAAAAATAAATTTATTAGTGTTTTCCAGTTTGTTAAATACGTAGTATATGTTTTAGTATTTATGTTTACACTACATTCTTCGGGTGTAAACATGAGTGTATTTTTAACCGCTTCAGCCGCATTATTTGTAGGTATTGGTTTTGCATTGCAAACATTTTTTCAAGACTTAATTTCAGGAATATTAATCATTTTAGATCAATCACTACATGTTGGTGATATCATTGAAGTAGATGGAAAAGTAGGAGAAGTTAAAGAAATAAGACTAAGAACCACTCGAATGATTACTCGTAACGATAGAGTAATGGTAATTCCAAACCATAAATTCATGGTAGAAACCTTATTCAATTGGACACAAAACGGAACTATTAATAGAGAACAAGTAAACGTAGGAGTTGCATACGGAACCGATATTAAATTAGTTAAAAAAATATTAGAAGATTGCGTCAAAGGAGTAGAAGGAGTAGTAAACACAAAAGAAATATCAGTACTATTTGGGAACTTTGGCGATTCATCATTAGATTTTTCTGTTTACTTCTATGTAAATAATGGAATGAAAAGTCCAAGAATACAAAGCGATATTCGTTTTAGAATAGACGAAGCATTTAAACAAAATAATATTGCTATTCCATTTCCACAACGCGATATTCACATTATAAGTAAATAAAAGCGAAAGTTAAAACCTTATTTATTATTCCATATTCCTGCTTTTCGCTTTATTTTTTTGTTTTAAATTTAAAACAAAAAAGATATCGCTTCAATCAGGGCTAGTTAGTAATTGTATTGTATTTTTGCTAACTTTAAACCAGTAATTTTATAATACAACATAGTAATGCCAAAGATATTAGTAATTGAAGACGAAGCAGCTATTAGAAGAGTCTTAACAAAAATTCTTTCAGAAGAAAACGATACCTATCAAGTAGAAGAAGCAGAAGATGGATTACAAGGTGTAGAAAAAGTTAAAAATGATGATTACGACCTAATTCTTTGCGATATAAAAATGCCAAAAATGGATGGTGTTGAGGTTTTAGAAGCAGTAAAAAAAATAAAACCAGAAATACCAATAGTCATGATATCAGGTCATGGAGATTTAGAAACCGCAGTTAATACCATGCGATTAGGGGCATTTGATTATATATCAAAACCACCCGATTTAAATAGATTATTAAATACAGTACGAAATGCTTTAGATAGAAAACAACTCGTTGTTGAAAATAAAATTCTAAAGAAAAAAGTAAGCAAAAATTACCAAATGATAGGTGATAGCGATTCTATTAATCATATAAGAATTATGATTGATAAAGTTGCACCTACAGATGCAAGAGTATTAATAACAGGAGCAAATGGAACAGGTAAAGAATTAGTAGCACATCAATTACATGAAAAAAGTGATCGATCTTCTTTCCCTTTAATAGAAGTGAACTGTGCGGCAATACCTAGCGAATTAATTGAAAGCGAATTATTCGGGCATGTAAAAGGAGCTTTTACATCCGCAGTAAAAGATAGAGCAGGTAAATTTGAAGCTGCTAACAAAGGAACCATTTTTTTAGATGAAATTGGCGATATGAGTTTGCCAGCACAAGCTAAAGTGCTTAGAGCTTTACAAGAAAATTTAATACAAAGAGTAGGAGCAGACAAAGATATTAAAGTAGATGTAAGAGTAGTTGCGGCAACAAACAAAGATCTAAGTAAAGAAATAGAAGAAGGACGATTTAGAGAAGATTTATACCATAGACTTGCAGTAATTTTAATAAAAGTTCCAGCCTTAAACGAAAGAAGAGAAGATATTCCAGAATTGCTAGAACATTTTTCAGTTAAAATAGCAAATGAACAAGGAAATGCTCCAAAAAAGTTTAGCTCTCAAGCTATAAAGTTATTACAAGAATATGACTGGACAGGAAACATACGTGAACTTCGTAATGTGGTTGAGCGATTAATAATACTTGGAGGATCAGAAATATCAGAACAAGACGTGAAAATGTTTGCGAGTAAATAATATGAAGTGATTAATAATTTTAGAACATCAATATAGAGAATCTAGCTTTATTAGTGATCAATGACAAAAAATAATGAATTTAAAAAAAATAAACGAAGACCTCAAGATTGCTTTAATTGAAAACGGATTGACGGAAGCAACAGAATTGCAATTAGAAACATTTTCACCAATAAAAAGTGGAGCAGATGTTGTAATTCAAGGAGGAAAAAATACAGGTAAAACAACTGCTATGGTAATCAATATTATTCATAAGTTGAAACAACCTTTTCAAGAATCTCCAAGAGCGTTAATACTTGTTGATGATAAGTCAAAAGTATTAGAGGTCTTAGAGTTATTTGAACTATACAATAAGAGAAATAAGCTTAGAGTTTTTGGAACACATGATAAAACCGATTTAGATGAAGATAAAAATTTAATCTCTTTAGGAGTTGATGTTTTAGTAGGTACTCCAAATAAGTTAAATCAAATGTTTTCTTCAGCAGGATTCAATGTTAATACTCTACAGTTAACCGCTTTTGATGATATAGATGTTTTGCTAAAAAACAGATATGAATCTATTATCTTGCGTTTAATGGAAAGTATTCAAAAAGGACAACGTATATTCTTTTGTAGTCAAATAACAGAAAGAATAGAATTATTGGCAGATAATATTATGAAAGAACCTATTTTTCTTGAAATGGAAGAATAATAATGTGTTTTCTTTAAAATATAAAAACGCTCTAAAATACTATTTGGAGCGTTTTTTATTTGAGTTTGGAAGATTCTCTAACCTAAAAATTCCAATAAAACCGGATCAGCATTTTTAAATGTTGGAGGTTGTTCAATAATCGAAGCAACTCTTTTTTTGTTTAATTTCATGGTAATATCAGCTTCTGTTGTAAATAATAAAGCTGATAAGAAAGGATTATTAATATGGGGCATTAAATCAGCTTCAATATCTTTTACTTCAGAAATTTTTACAATTTCTTCTTTTTCACCAGTGTAAATTTTAAAAGTAATAGCTGTTTTTAAAATATTATCTTCAACATGCATTCTCACATATATGTTCTGTAATTCTGGTTTACCAACAGTCTTAGCTAAAGTAAGTTTAGCAAATGTACCATTAGCTATGCTTTCTTGGACAGCATTAAAAAAAGTGGAATAAATAATTTCGTTTTCCATTTTATAGTCCTAATTCTGTTTTTATTTTTTCATCAAAAATCATATTAAATAATTGATTTTCTTTGTCTTTATTTAAAAATTTCCATTTGTTTTTAGTGCTTTCATCAGCAACAGCAATCAATGTTGAACGTAATTCAATTTTAAATTGATTTTCTTCTTTTTCAAAAATTACATTTTTTGCATCCATTGAATTTTTAAAAATATCAATCATCCCTTCTGCATCTTCCATTGGTGTTTTAAACTTCATTGTCATAACATTATCATGATCTACAAGACAAAATGTTTGATTGCCAATTTTTTTAATTGTTCCAAATGAAAAATTAGGATCAACTTCAATAAGTTTAATTGAAAATTGCTCGTTTTCCATCATTTGTCCAAACATGTCCTTCATTGATTCTTTAGGAATTATATCAAAAACTTTTGGATATGTAGTTTCAAATATTAAATCATAATCCATAGTTGCACTGGCTTTATAAGCTTTTAAAGCTTCTGTTTTTAGACTTTTCAAATCTTGTGCAAAACTATTTAGGGTGCAAACAAATAAAATACTTAGAAAGATAAATTTTGATTTCATGTTTATTTTTTTAATTTATCAAAGATAAAAAAATCCTCAACTGTTTTACCAATTGAGGATATATTTTAGATTATATTTTAAATTTATTCGTTAACGAGAACCCATTCTCCAGAAGCAATCATACTTTCTGCTTTTTTGAATTTCATAGTTTCGCTCTTTCCACTCATAACATGTTTAATAGTAACAGTATCATTACGATTAATTTTTGGAGTTTCTCTAACGATTGTTTCTGTAATTTGTGGACGATTTTGTGCTTGTTGACCAGCTTCTCTGTTTCTTGCGGCTAATTCGTCAGTATTTAGAACTTCATCTTTACTTTCAGTATAGTTTTCTTTTCTTCTAACTTCTTTTGCTTCACTAATAGCATTCGGATTTTGAGAAGGTAAATCTGCTTTAAACAAGAAAGAAATTACTTCTTTGTTTACATCATCTATTGTCTTTTTGAATAAATTAAAAGCTTCAAATTTATAGATTAGTAAAGGGTCTTTTTGTTCATGAACGGCTAACTGAACAGATTGTTTTAGCTCATCCATTTTACGAAGGTGTTTTTTCCACGCTTCATCAATAATAGCTAATGATACATTCTTTTCAAAATCAGTTAATAAAGATTTTGCTTCAGAATTATAAGCTTTTTCTAAATCAGTTACAATGTTTAAGGATTTAATACCATCTGTAAAAGGAACTACAATACGCTCATATTGACCATTATTGTTTTCATATACATTTCTAATAACAGGGAAAGCTTCTTTTGTATTTCTTTCTGATTTTTCAGTATAATGTTGTAAAACCGCTTTATAAGTTTGGGTTACAATTTCTCTTTCTTGAAGCTTTGAAAAATCAGCAGCAGAAATTGGAGCACTAATTGAAAAATAACGAATTAATTCGAACTCATAGTTTTTAAAATCACCAGCTAATTTATTGTTTTGAACAATAAGTTCGCAAGTATCATACATCATGTTTGCAATATCCACTTTCAAACGCTCTCCATGTAATGCATGACGACGACGTTTGTAAACAACTTCTCTTTGCGCATTCATAACGTCATCATATTCTAATAAACGTTTACGTACTCCAAAGTTGTTTTCTTCCACTCTTTTTTGTGCTCTTTCAATAGATTTAGTCATCATAGAATGTTGAATTACTTCACCTTCTTTTAATCCCATTCTATCCATTACTTTAGCTACTCTTTCAGAACCAAATAAACGCATTAAATTATCTTCAAGAGAAACATAGAACTGAGAACTACCTACATCTCCTTGACGACCAGCACGACCACGTAACTGACGGTCAACACGACGAGAATCGTGACGTTCTGTTCCTATAATAGCTAAACCACCTGCTTTTTTAACTTCGTCAGATAGTTTAATATCTGTTCCACGACCAGCCATGTTTGTAGCAATAGTTACAACTCCTGGTTTACCCGCTTCAGCAACTATTTCTGCTTCACTTTTGTGCATTTTTGCATTCAATACATTGTGAGGAATGTTTCTGATTTTTAACATTCGACTCAATAATTCTGAAATTTCAACCGAAGTTGTACCAATTAATACTGGTCGACCAGCTTTTGATAATACAACTACATCTTCAATAACAGCATTGAATTTTTCACGAACTGTTCTATAAATTAAATCTTCTTTATCTTTTCGTGCAATTGGTCTATTTGTTGGTATTTCAACTACATCTAATTTGTATATTTCCCAAAATTCGCCAGCTTCTGTAACCGCAGTACCCGTCATACCAGCTAATTTGCTATACATACGGAAATAATTCTGTAATGTAACAGTTGCAAAAGTTTGAGTTGCAGCTTCAATTTTTACATTTTCTTTAGCTTCAATTGCTTGGTGTAAACCATCTGAGTAACGACGACCGTCCATAATACGGCCTGTTTGCTCATCTACAATCATAACTTTATTGTCCATGATTACATATTCTGTATCTTTTTCGAATAAAGTATAAGCTTTTAATAATTGAGTAAGAGTATGAATGCGTTCTGATTTTACAGAGAAATCTTTATATAATTCTTCTCTTTTTTCAGCTTCTTCTTCTTTTGCTAAATTTAATTTTTCAATTCTAGCAATTTCTGTTCCAATATCTGGAAGAACGAAGAAATGTTCATCAGTATCTTTAGATAAAAATTGTATTCCGTTATCCGTTAATTCAACTTGATTGTTTTTTTCTTCAATAACAAAGTATAATGCTTCATCAATTTTAGGCATTTCTCTATTATTATCTTGCATATAATGATTTTCAGTTTTTTGAAGTAATTGTTTTACTCCATCTTCTGATAAAAATTTAATTAATGCTTTGTTTTTAGGAATAGCTCTGTAAGAACGAAGTAAATAAAATCCACCTTCTTTTGTATTTCCTTCTTTAATTAATTTTTTTGCCTCTGTTAAACAGTCTGTTGCTAATTTACGTTGAAGAGTAACTAAATTATCAACTTTTGGCTTTAATTCATTAAATTCATGACGATCACCTTGAGGAACTGGTCCAGAAATGATTAATGGTGTACGAGCATCATCAATTAATACAGAATCGACCTCATCAACAATAGCAAAGTTATGTTTTCTTTGTACTAAGTCTTCAGGTGAATGTGCCATATTATCACGTAAATAATCGAAACCAAATTCGTTATTTGTACCATAAGTAATATCAGCATTGTATGCTTTTCTACGTGCAGCAGTATTAGGTTGATGATTGTCGATACAATCAACAGTTAAACCATGAAATTCAAATAAAGGTGCTTTCCAAGTACTATCACGACGTGCTAAATAATCATTTACCGTTACTAAATGCACTCCATTTCCAGTAAGAGCATTTAAATATAATGGAAGTGTTGCTACTAAAGTTTTACCTTCACCTGTTTGCATTTCGGCAATTTTACCTTGATGTAGTACTACACCACCAATTAACTGAACATCATAGTGAATCATATCCCAAGTGATGGCTTTACCAGCAGCATCCCATGAATTTGCCCAATTAGCGCTATCTCCTTCAATTGTAATATATGGCTTTATTGCAGATAATTCTCTGTCTTTTGCAGTTGCGCTAACTGTTATTGAAGTGTTATCTTTAAAACGACGTGCTGTTTCTTTTAATACGCCAAATGCTTCAGGAAGAATGTCATTTAATACTTTTTCAGAAATTTCGTAAGCTTCTTTTTCAAGTGCATCAATTTCTAAATAAATATCTTCACGCGCATCAATATCTGTAGTTTGTTCTGCGTTTTGTTTTAATTCTGCAATTTGATTATCTTTTTCAGATCTTGCAGTTTTTATTTTTTCTTTGAACTCGGCTGTTTTAGCTCTCAATTCATCATGAGAAAGCGACATAAGAGCCGATTCAAATGTTTTTATTTTTGTTACAAGTGGTTGAATAGCTTTTACGTCTTTTTGAGATTTATCTCCTACAAAAGCTTTCAGTATAGAATTAATTATACTCATAATATTGTCTATTATTTTTTCAAATTCGTGTATAAATTTACAAAAAAAAGCCTCAGTATGAGACTTTTTCTAGTTGCTTTGATTTTATTTTTTAATATTCATCCTCATTCCAAAGATAGTCGTCATCTGTTGGATAATCAGGCCAGATTTCTTCCATAGATTCGTAAATTTCTCCTTCATCTTCAATTGATTGAAGATTTTCTACTACTTCTAGTGGTGCACCAGTTCTGATTGCGTAGTCGATAAGTTCGTCTTTGGTAGCAGGCCATGGAGCATCACTCAGGTAGGATGCTAATTCTAATGTCCAATACATTTTTCTATCGATTTAAATTTATGCAAAAGTAATTTTTTAACTTAAATATGCAAGTTTTTTTTGATTTATTTTTAATTATTTGTAAGAACGTGTTTTTAGTTTTCAATTTACAGTTCCAGTTAGCAGAAACTGGTTGTTATATTCTGTTGATGATTACTTTCTTGGAATCCATTTAACTTCATCTGCTTTTAAGTCATGAGACAACTTTCGTGCCAGTACAAAAAGGTAGTCAGAAAGTCGGTTTAAGTAGGTGAGAACATGTATATCTGTCGGTTCTATTTCATTAAGATGAACAGATAAACGTTCTGCTCTGCGACATACACAACGTGCAATATGACAATATGACACAGTAGTGTGACCGCCTGGAAGAACAAAATGAGTCATTTGCGGTAATTCTGTATCCATTTTATCGATTTCTTTTTCTAAATATTGGATGTCTTCTTCAGAAATTCGGTTTATATTTAATCGTTGCTGCCCATTTTTTAAAATTTCTTTTTCTGGTGGAGTTGCTAAAATAGCACCGAGTGTAAATAATCGATCTTGTATTTCAATTAAAACAGATTTGTAATCTGAGTTTATGTCTTGATCTCGAATTAAACCGATATGCGAGTTTAGTTCATCAACTGTTCCATAACTTTCTATTCTTATATGATGTTTAGGTACTCGTGTTCCTCCAAAAAGAGCTGTAGTGCCTTTATCTCCTGTTTTTGTGTAAACTTTCATTTATAATTTCTTTGGGTTTGTATTTTAAAATATTCATTAAATGATATGCGTATTCATAATTTTCATTGATTCCATTGTGATTTTGTCCTTTTAAAGTAATAAAGTTTATCTCGTCTTTGTATTGATTTTTTAATTTAACAGATGATTCATAATAAATGACATTGTCATTATCTCCATGAAATATTGTTATTGGCATTTTACAATCTTTTAGAAATTTATCGGTTTCTATTTTATATTTTAAAAGAAATGTAGGAATGAATGAATATTTACTTTTTACTAAATCAGTTAAACTATAATAAGGGGCTTGTAAAATTAAATGTTTTGGATTGTTTTCTGAAGCTAATTTTGCAGCTAATCCTGAGCCTATTGAATATCCAATTACAATAATATCTTTTTCAGTATATTTTTCTTTTAATTTGTTATAAACTAATTGATTGTCTTCGAATAATTGTTCTTCATTTTTTATTTTTTCTTCACTTTTTCCAAATCCGCGATAGTCAAGAATGAATATATCATAATTAAAATTGGTATATAGATCTGAAATGTAACCCCAATTTTTTAATGAACCTGCATTTCCATGAAGATAAAATACTAAACCTTTAGATTCTTTTGCTTTGAATAATAAACCATTTAAAGTTGTATTATCATTTGTTTTAAAATTTAATTCTTCGAAATCATTTTTAAAAGAAAAGTCGTAGTTTTTATCTAGTTTCTCAGGTAGAAATATTATTTTTTCCTGAAAAAAGTAAAGTAATCCAGAAAGAACTATTATTATTAAAATAATACTTTTAAGTATTTTAGATAGTTTCTTTTTCATTATCATTTCTCTTATTTGACTTTAAATGAAATGATTTTCTATGATTCATATTATTAGGATATTTTTTATGCAAAACCTTTAAGATAATGTATAAAATTATAATAATTGAAAGTGGAAGTATCATGACTTTATGTAAATTTTATCAAAGATAACTTAAACTTGATAAAAGTAAAAATGATTTATTTAATAGCCCTGATTGAAGTGGAAATCCTTAATGTTAAAAGTAATTTTAGCATTAAGATTGCAACATAAAGCAGGAATAAGAATGGCAGAAATGTGCTAAACACTCGCTTTTAATAAGACTTTTTTTAATAGAAAAGAGTGTTATTTGTTTGTAATATCACTTTCTATAATACCGTCTCTAAGACGAATTATTCTATGTGCATAAGCAGCAATGTCTTCTTCGTGAGTTACTAATATTACAGTGTTTCCATTGGCATGAATGTCATTGAAAAGATTCATGATTTCTACTGATGTTTTACTGTCTAAGTTTCCTGTAGGTTCATCAGCAAGAATAATAGCTGGTTTGTTTACTAATGCTCGTCCAACAGCTACACGTTGTCTTTGACCACCAGAAAGTTGATTTGGTTTGTGATCCATTCTGTCGGCTAATCCTACTTGAGTAAGTACTTCCGTAGCTCTTTCATTTCTTTCAGATTTTGAATAGCCAGCATAAACCATTGGTAATGCAACATTGTCTAATGCTGTTGTTCTTGGCATTAGATTAAAAGTTTGAAATACAAATCCTATTTCTTTGTTACGAATTTCGGCTAATTCATCATCATGCATTTCAGAAACTAATTTTCCATTTAAAACATAACTTCCAGATGTGGGAGTATCTAAACATCCTAAAAGATTCATAAGTGTAGATTTTCCTGAACCAGATGGTCCCATTAATGCTACATATTCTCCTTTGTTAATAGTTAAATCAATTCCTTTTAAAACGTGAATAATTTCTTCTCCAAGAGGAAAATCTCTTTTAATATCTTTTATTTCGATGATTGGTTGTGCCATTTAAATTTAGAATTTTAAAATTCGGAATTCAGAAAAGAATTCATAACTTCTAATAAGTAGAAAAAGTGATGATTTTGTTACAATTAGAATTTTATTTTTTCAAAAAGAAATGAACTTAGTGTTTTATTCGTGTTTATAATAAAGTGTTCTTTCTCTTGTTCTTGTCTAAAAAATACAATTCCCCATTGAAAAGTGTCAATTGTAACAGTAACTTTTGAATGATTTTTTATTGTTTTCCAAGCTTCTTCCATGTCTTTTGACCAGTGAATATCATCAAAAATCCAAATAGTATCGTTTGTTATAGTTGGCAATAAAAGTTCAAAATAGTCTAATGTTGCTTTTTTAGAATGATTTCCATCGAAATAAATAAGTTCACAGCAGGAAGTGTTTAGGCTGTAATTTTTAAGATAATTTGAAAATTCGGTGTTTATAAAATTAATATTTACAGTATCGAATTTTAATAATTGAAATTGATTTTTGGCAGTTGATAATGTATTTGGACAGCCTTCAAGCGTTATTGTTTTTGCATTTCTATTTCCTAATGAAAGAGCAGAAGTAGCTAAACCTAATGATGTACCTATTTCTAAGATTGAATTGGGCTTAAAATATTTAACTAAGCGAAATAATAATTTAGCATTATTTTGAGTTATTCCTGCTGTTTTAGCAATTTTACCTATTTGTCTGGTATTGGATTTAAAGACTCTTGAACCTGCTCCAAAATCGGTTACTTCTATTGTGTTTTGATTTTTTAAAAGGGAATTTCGATACTCTTCTAGGTTTTTATATTCTGGATATTTAGTTTTATCATAAAAGCATTGAGTAACTAAATTATAGACAAATGGAGAATGAATTCCATGTTCATTCTTAGCTTTCCAAAGGAATTTTAGATATGATTTTATTATGTGTAACATTTTTTTAGTAATTAGTATTAATAAAGGGTAATTAGTTTTTGATGACGTTAATTACCCTTTAATTAATTACTTTAAAATTATTCTATTTTGCTAGATAGCTCAAACCATCGTTCTTCTTTTTCTTCAAGAGTTTGGATTACTTTTTGAAGTTCGTTTGCTTTTTTCTCAATATCTGCATCGGCAACTTTTCCATCTGAAAATAATTTCTCGATTTCTTTTTTATTGAATTCTAAATCTTTTATTTCGCGTTCAATTTTATTGAATTCTTTTTGTTCATTGAAAGATAACCCAGTTGAAGTAGTATTTTTTTCTTTCCAATTTGTTTTTTCTGTACTAACGTTATTTAAACTTTTTGGTTCAGTAGAATCTTCATAACTTCTAAAATCGGAATAGTTTCCTGGGAAATCTTCAACTTGTCCTTCTCCTCTAAATACGAATAAGTGATCTACAATTTTATCCATGAAATAACGATCATGACTTACAACTAATAAACATCCAGGGAAGTCTAATAAGAAACTTTCAAGCACATTTAATGTTACAATGTCTAAATCGTTTGTAGGCTCATCGAGAATTAAAAAATTTGGATTTTGGATTAAAACAGTGCATAGATATAAACGCTTTAATTCACCACCACTTAGTTTTTCAACAAAATCATATTGTTTTTTGGCATCAAATAAGAAACGTTCTAGTAATTGTGATGCAGAAATGATTTTGCCTTTTGTAAGCGGAATATACTCGCCATATTCTTTAATAATATCAATTACTTTTTGACCTGGTTTTGGATTAATTCCGCTTTGTGTATAATAACCTATTTTAATGGTATCACCTACAATTACTTTACCAGAATCAGGTTGGATCGTTTGTGTGAGAATGTTTAAGTAAGTTGATTTACCTGTTCCGTTTTTACCAATGATACCAATACGTTCTCCACGTTGAAAAGAATACGAAAATTCGTCAAGGATTGTTTTTTCAGGAAATTTTTTAGTAACCTTAACCATTTCAATGATTTTGCTACCCATTCTTTCCATGTTAATTTCAAGTTCTACTACATTTTCTTTTCTGCGGCTTTCTGCTTTTTCTTTGATTTTGTAAAAATCATCCTGACGCGATTTTGATTTTGTAGTTCTTGCTTTTGGTTGACGACGCATCCATGCTAATTCTTTTACGAATAGATTTTGTGCTTTATCCACACTTGCATTTTCAGAAGCGATTCTTTCTTCTTTCTTTTCTAAATAGTAAGAATAGTTTCCTTTATATTGGTATAATTTGTTGTTATCTAATTCGATAATTTCATTACAAACACGTTCTAAGAAAAAACGATCGTGCGTAACCATGAATAAAGTGATGTTTTCCTTTGCAAAATAATCTTCTAACCATTCAATCATTTCTAAATCCAAGTGATTGGTTGGCTCATCTAAAATTAATAAATCAGGACGATTAATCAATATAATGGCTAATGATAAACGTTTCTTTTGTCCACCAGATAGGTTTTTAACTTTTAGTTTTAAGTCTTCTAATTTTAATTTAGATAGGATTTGTTTGTATTGCGTTTCAAAATCCCAAGCGTTATGACGATCCATATCATCAAATGCTCTTTGATAAGCCTCTTCATCTTCTGGATTTTCTAATGCTTTTTCATAAGCTTCAATTACTTTCAAAGTATCATTATCAGATGCGAAAATACTTTCTTCAATAGTTAATTCATCTTGAAGATTATTGTTTTGTGATAAAAAAGCCATATTGATTCCTTTACGAAGCACAATTTGACCTGTATCAGGCTCATCTAAACCATTAATCATATTCATAATGGTCGTTTTTCCAGAACCATTTTTAGCGATGAAAGCTATTTTTTGATCCTTATTGATTCCGAAAGAAACGTTGTCAAATAAAACGCGTTCTCCGTAAGCTTTTGATATATTTTCTACTGAAAGGTAATTCATTGAAATTTACTATGTAAGATTTGTTATTTACAAAGTGCAAAAGTAGTTTATTGCTTATAATGAAACAATATTTTCAAGGGTTAAATAAAAAGCTACCTTGATTGGGTAGCTTTTGTAGATTTCTTCAAGGAAAATATATACTAAACTTTTAAACAACCACGAAAGGCTCTGGAAGCATAATAAGATTGTGCTCCATTATGATACACAAAAACGGTATTGTAGCGAAAATCAGCGAATAATGCACCACCGAGTTCTCTAATTTCAGATGGTGTTTTGATCCAACTAGATGTTTTTGTATCAAAATTTCCAAAGTTTTGTAACTCTCTATATTGTTGTTCTGTTAAAAGTTCAATACCTATAGAAGTAGCAACATCAATAACATTGTTTTTAGGTTTGTGTTCTTTTCGTGCTTCTAAAGCATCACGATCGTAACAAAGACTTCTACGATTTTTAGGCGTTTCTATTGAGCAATCATAAAAAAAGTATTCATTAGTTTTCTCGTTAAAACGAATAACATCTGGTTCTCCACCAGTTTGCTCCATTTTATAGAGAGACCATAATTTTTCAGGATTGGCTTTTAATTTTATTTGAATTTTAGTCCATTCCAAATCTTTATGACGATTCATGTTTTTTTCAAAGCGTACTTTTAATGTTTTAAGTATTTCATCACGTTCTTCTTGAGACAATTCTCTTTTATTTCTCATTGTCATAAATATATTATTTAATTTACTTATTGTATTTTCAACAATATGCTTATTACTAATGTTTTTTGAAATCATTTAAATTCGAAAGTTTTATAATTTGCTTTATTCAATTATTACATGATGTGTTTTTGATTTTCCTTTCGAATTTATCTTTAAGATATACTCTCCTTTTTTATAATTAGAGATGTCAATATTAGTAATATCATTTATTTTTCCTCTGCTTACAAGAGTTGAGTTAAAATCATATAATTCGTATGTAGAAGAAGAATTAATTTTATTTAATCCATGAGTTTTATTGTTCTGTGTTTTACTTTTACTAGATTCTTCAACAATCAGTATTTCAGAAGTAGGATTAGGATAAACACGATATTCATTTCCTCCACCATTATTTTGTGAACAATCTACGAATTCTACTTCATAGCCAACCCAATCAGTAGTGCCATAAGAATTAGTTCTTTTAACCTCTAAAACATACCAGCCTGCTGATGGTGTATAATTTAATGTTCCAGAATCGCCATAATAATTTGTAGAAGAACTATATACAATATTCAAACTAGGATATTTTCTAAGTCTAATTTGATGACTTGTATTAGAAAGTTTTGGATAAATTTCATAACTATTTCCTACATGGCTTGTGCAAAAATAATCAGTTTCTCCAATTCCATTACTAAAAGAAATAAAATCAACAGTAGGCGCTCCAGTCTGTTCTTCTTTTTGTGAAATTTTGTAAGAAGATGATTTCGTGTCATTTTTAAAAGGATAAAAAACATCTATTGCTTTAAAAAAGAATGAGTTTAAACATAGCAATGATAATGGTAATAAGAATTTTGTTTTCATAATTGATTTGTTTGTTTGTTTGTTTGTTTGTTTGTTGTGAAATGAATAGACCAATTTTACATACATGATTTAAATAAATATCAAGAAGTTTTGATTGTCTTTTTCAAATATAAGATTTAATTAAATACAAAAAAAAATGCGTATTTGCACGTATTTAATAGATTAAATAGTTGATTTATTATTCTCTACTTTGAAACAACTAATCAAAGTATTATAAATTCCATATTACCTAAAATATCTTTATTAGGAAAATTGCAATAACTACAGTAATAAAAAAATAGTCAATTTGTTAAAAAATAGAAAATATTATATTTCGTAAAATTGAAGTTAATATAATCAAAATTGTGAATATCTATTTATGAAATAATGGAGATTATTTTTCTTTAAAAATTATCTTTGGCATCCTTAAAAAAAGTAAAAGTTATGAGTGCAATTTGGTATGAATGTAAAGTAAAATATAGAAAAATTGATGAAAACGGAATACAAAAAGTTACAACTGAACCCTATTTAATAGATGCGATTTCTTATACAGAAGCAGAAAGAAGAATAAATGAAGAAATGGCAGCTTATGTAAGTGAAGAATTTAAGATTACCAATATAAAATTTGCCAATTACGCAGAAATTCATCCATTTGAAAAAGCAGATCGTTGGTTTAAATCAAAAGTTTCATTAGTAGCTTATGATGAAGAAAGTGGGAAAGAACGAAAAACAAGTATGTATTTATTAGTACAAGCCAATGATGTAAAAGAAGCGTATGACAATACCGTTCATGCTATGAAAGACACTATGGGAGATTACACCATTCCTGCTATTTCAGAATCACCTATAATAGATGTTTTTCCTTATTTTAGTGGAGAAGAAGGCGATTTAGCTGCTTTAGAAAAATTCAATACCATTAAAGCCTCTAAAATTGAAGTCGATACAATGGAAGATCCTTTAGATATTGAAGAAGTAGAGAATGAGTTTGTTGTAGAGGAAGAAACAGAAATGTAATAATAGATTTAATATAAAGAGCCTGATTTAAAATTGTTTTGAATCAGGTTTTTTTATGAAATTTTAGTTAATAAAGACAAATAAATCTATTCCTCAGTCACAATTTCCTTCTCATTTCTCGACCATTCACTCCACGAACCCACATATAACTTTGGAATATCTAAACCAGCACTTGCAATAGCTAAAAGGGTATGACAAGCCGTAACACCAGAACCACAATGCACAATCCGATTTTCAATAGGAATATCTTTAAAAACCGTTTCGTATTTTTCTTTTAACAGGGAAGGAGATAAAAACAAACCGTTTTCATCCAAATTAGTAGAAAAAGGCACATTCACAGCATTCGGAATATGACCAGCAATTAAATCCAAAGGTTCTACATGACCTTTGTAACGAGCCGTTTCTCTTACGTCGATAATAATATGGCTTTCACTTTGTGAAGCTTTTTCTACTTCATTCAATGTAACTTGAGGTAATTGCCAATTCGTGACAGGATAAAGTCCCACTTTTTCTGCCTTTTCAATTCCTTTTGCTAATGGAAATCCAACAGCTTCTGCAGTACTTTTTCCTCCATTTAAAACCTGTACTTTTTCATGACCAACCGCTTTCATCATCCACCAAAAACGAGCCGAAGCATTTGCTCCATTTTTATCATCATAAACAACTACATGACTTTCAGGAGTAATGCCTAAATCAGAAAGAACTTTAGAAAACTGTTCTAGAGTAGGCAAAGGATGACGGCCACCAACAGCCACATCTTCTTTTATGTCTGCCAATTGCGTATTCAAATCGACAAACAAAGCCCCTTGAAGATGACTTTTTAAATAATTGTCATAAGCGTTTTTACCGTTACTTGCATCTATTAATATGATAGATGAGGTGTGGTGTAAGGTTAGGAGTTCGGTTGCGTTTATTAGGGGAGGAAGTTGTTGTTTCATGTTCTAAAATTACAAAATGATTGGATTAGATTTTTGCTTAAAAGATTTTAATTAGATTAGAATATTAAAACTATTAGAGAGAATTTTAGATTTAATTAAGTTTAGCAATAACTGAAAAAGATTGTTACAAGAGTTTTTCTTACTTACAACCCTCACTTTCAAATACTTTTTCTCCTTTTTCAACTTGTTCACTTACAAAATGGATATGTTTTATTTCTTCGGAATGTGATTTTGGTTCAATCACATGTAAAACTAAATCGAATGCGATATATTTTTCATCTAAAAGTGTTAGTATTGAATCATTTTCTTTAGAATTAAGGAGAACTGACAAATTAACATTTTTCACTGTTTCATTTAAATCGAAATCAATTTTAAAATTATTGTTTTTAATTTCTCTGATGTATCCTTCCATAGGCTCGTATTCGGTTAATCTTAAGGAAATAATACAATAATTATCTGAAAGTACTTTTATGCTTTTATTGATGTTATCAAACTCAATTTTTTCATGATATGAGCAATCTAAAAAACAACTTTGAAGTAATAAAGCTAATACACTAAAAATAAGTGTATAAAATTTTATATTATTTTCTTTTTTTCTCATGTTTTTTTTGACGACTTCCCAATGCTATTTTATGTATAATTAGTTTTCTTCTTTAAGGGATTTATAAATATATAAATAAAATTTGCAAAGATTTTAGGATATAGGTTTGGACTTGTGTTTTTTAGATATTAAGTGTGATTTTCATTAAAATTGATATAAATTTTTTCCTTCCAATTGTCCAAGAATTTATAAAAAGCATAAAAGCTTTGACCAAAATCAGTTTCAAAATCGTCTATTTTAAGAGTCATTCCTCCACTAATAAAAAAGCCAATTGTTTTTCCGCTATGATTAAATAAAATCTCTTGTCTTTGACAATCTTCCATAAAACTTTTATCAATTTTATTATATCCAAACTCTAACTTTTCAAGTTGATTAATTTTTTTAAGAAAATTAAATACTTCATTTGGAAGCTTAACAGTATGGTTTTCATATCTAAAATCTCCATAATTGTTTCCTTTTTTAAAAGATCTTAAATAAATTTCTACTTCATAAAATTTAGTTATGAAAATATCAACACCCAACAGTCTTTCGGTAAATCCGTCAGAATGCAAAAATACCATTAAATGATTATCATTTATTTTATAGAATCCTGAATCGTCAAACTTTGGGTGATGTTCTATACTCATATGTTTATTTAATAAAAACTAATATAGGAAATTTATTCTCACAAAACTACCACACTAAATTCCTGCTCCAAAGGTTTTAATTCTTCCAACAGCTTTTCAATTAAAGTAGACCCAAATTCAGCATAAAACACAGCAAAATTAATTTTTCGTTCTTGTAAACTTTTTCCAGGAAACAACTCATTTTGCAAAGCCGTCATGCGTTCTAGTTTTTCTGCTAACACTCTTTTTTCTGCTTTTAGTAAGCGTTTTTCTAAATTTTCTAAACCTTTTAGTTGCTTTTTCTCTTGTGCTTCCACAGCTCCTATAAAGGATTTGTCGGTTTGCTTTGCCATTTCTCTTAAACCAATAAATTGTTGTTGTAAATGGGCTTTTTGTTCTGAAAAATCAATGGTAAATTGAGATAAGGCTTTGGTTTTATTCGTAATCAAATCATTTTGAGTACTAAATAAATCTGCCCAACTTAAGTCTAATTTATCTGCTTTTTGAGCTTGTTTTTCAGTAGTTAATAGAACCGAATTTCGCAATAAAAGCATTGGAAAAGTAATTTTATTCGCTTCAAAATTAGATTGTAATTCCAACCAATAAGCCAATTCACCACCACCACCAATATAACACAAATTAGGTAAAATCACTTCTTGATACAAAGGTCTCAAAATCACATTCGGACTAAATTTTTCAGGATGATTTTCTAATTCAGCAAGAATTTCTGTTTCCGAAAAAGTCATTTTGGTATTCAAAACACTGTATTGCTTGTTTTCAAAGACGATTCTTTCTCTCAAATCATCTTCAATATAAAACAAGTTAATTTCTCTAGGATTGACCTGAATTTTATAATCGGCTAAATGTTCATTGGTTTTTAAAACTTCTTCACTTGAGGTTTGATGTAACAATTCTTCCTTTACATAAGGAACAAAAAGCTGTTTTAAATTTTTATAATCACCATCTATAATAACCAAACCTTCATTTTTAAACAATTCGTTTGCCAAATAACGAGTAGCATCGGCCAAATTCGAATGTTCTAAATAGGCTTTTTGGAATAACTCTTTTAAATAATTGGCATTATCACTAATCCCAATGGCTTTCGAAAATTCCTCAAAAACAACATCTAAACCTTCCGTTGACAACCGTCCAACAGGTCCAAAACTGTCTTTTTTCCATTGAATTTTCTTTTCATTTAGGTTAAAATAATTGATTTCTTCAAAATCATGATCCTCAGTGGCCATCCAATAAATGGGTATAAAATTATTTTCTGGATATTTTTTCTGTAATTCTTTACACAAATTTATAGTAGAAATAATCTTATATAAAAAGTACAACGGACCAGTAAATATATTCAATTGGTGACCAGTTGTAATGGTAAATGTATTGGAATTATTTAGAAGTTGAATATGATTTAAAGTACTTTCAGAAACCTCAAAATTCTCATATTGTTTTTCTAATGCAGAAACTAAGATTTTTCTATTTTCAAAAGGAAAATTAGCTTGTTTTTCAGTAAGTTGTGCTTTAAAATTCTCCAACTTTGGAAAACGATTGTACAGTTGTTTCAGCTCCTCTTTTTCGTTTAAATAATCCACCATTAAGTTAGAAAAATATCCTGAATTTTGATAGCTGATACAGTCGGTTGGCATAGGTTAAAATTTTTGTAAAAATAGAGAAATTAAAACAAGTGAGTAAAAGCTTTAACATTCACTTAATATAGTTTTTAAACAACTAAAAAATATTTTTTTGAAAATAAATTTGGAAATGTAAAAAATAATTACAAAAATTTGTCCTCAGAAAAAATAACAATTTTAAAAACGAAGAAAAAATGACATTATTTACATCATACTTCCAAAGCAACACATCAGTAGATACTGGTGACGCTTTTCTTCGTGGCTTATTTCATTCATAGAAAATTCAGTTAAGAATATATGAAAAAGCCCGAAGCTAATTAGATTCGGGCTTTTTTAATTCTAGACCCTTCAGAAATTCCCGATACACGAACTTTTACATCGTCTTTTTTAAGAGGATGCTGATTTTACCTAATGCATTGTGCTGTATTCAAAATCGTCAATTCGAGTACTTTTTCGAAGAAAAAGTGTATCGAGAATAGGTTTTGAATCACTCAAATCTTTCTGTTACGAATGTATCTCGCTAAATCGTAGAGATACTTTAAGGAATAGATTTAAGAACAATACTTAGGTACTTAGTTATACAATAATTAAAAATTTCATGGGAAATAAATTATCTGGGAAAGACCTAATCAAATTGGGTTTCCCAAAGAACAATTCAATCAATATTGCTTTAGGGCAAATTAATAGATACAGAAAAAGAGAAAAAAAGGAAAGTATTTTAAACGAAGCCAAAGAAGTGTTGTTGCATCCAGAAAATTTTAAAATGCACGGCACTTGGGGGAAAGTTGCAGAAGGATTAGTCAATCCAGTGCAAGTGAAATTCAACCAGTTGAGAAACACAAGAGCTCCATTTTCAATTTTTGGAGAAAACGAAATCGACGAACAAGCCAAGTTTCAATTGTACGATTCCTTAAAATTACCAGTCGCAGTCAAAGGAGCATTAATGCCAGACGCACATTCAGGTTACGGATTGCCAATAGGTGGCGTTTTAGCCACTGAAAACGCAGTGATTCCTTACGGAGTTGGAGTTGATATAGGGTGCAGAATGAGTTTGTCGATTTTCGATTTACCTGCTTCTTTTTTAAAAGGAAAAGACCATCAATTGCAAGCGATTTTAAAAGACAATACCAAATTTGGTATGACCGAAACGCACAAAACAAAAGCGGATCATGATGTTTTCTATCGCAACGAATTTGATACTATTCCTTTGCTGAAAAGATTAAAGGACAAAGCTTACAAACAATTAGGTTCGTCAGGAGGAGGCAATCACTTTGTGGAATTTGGTATCGTAAAATTAGACAACCCGTTACCAGAATGGAAACTAGAGCCCAAAGAATATTTGGCAGTGTTATCACACAGTGGTTCCAGAGGTTTAGGGGCTAATATTGCGAAACATTACACCTATTTGGCAACAAAACAATGTCCGTTGCCTAAGAATGTCCAACATCTAGCATGGCTCGATTTGAACACACACGACGGACAAGAATACTGGCTAGCCATGAATTTAGCAGGAGATTATGCAAAGGCTTGTCACGATGACATTCACCGTAGAATTGCTAAAGCTTTAGGCAAAAGAGTAGTGGTTACAATAGAAAATCACCACAATTTTGCTTGGAAAGAACAAGTGGATGGCAAAGAATGCATTGTGCATAGAAAAGGAGCGACACCAGCCCAAAAAGGGGTTTTGGGAATCATTCCAGGTTCTATGACAGCTCCAGGATTTATAGTGATGGGAAAAGGCAACGAAGAAAGTCTCAATTCTGCTTCACATGGAGCTGGACGTTTGTTTTCAAGAGCGAAATGTAAAACGAGTTTCACGCAAAGTCAGATTAAAAAAGTCTTGGCTGATAATGAAGTAACATTAATAGGAGGAAGCATCGACGAAGCACCTATGGCTTACAAAGACATCAACAAAGTAATGGCTTTGCAAACCGAATTAGTAGATGTCTTAGGAACATTCACTCCTAAAATAGTGCGAATGGACCGATAATAAAAAAGGAAAATTGTTTTTCTAGGAGCGAATGGCTTGGGCATTTTCAGCCAACCATTTTCCCGCTTTACGAAGTAGTCCCGATGTAATCGGGAGCTATTTGCTACAATCGGGGCTAGCTAGGAAACTATTGGATTTTTTGTAAAAAGAAAAAGTATGGAAAGGTTTCAAGATGAAAATAAATGGTTAGGAAGTTTTGCAGATAGTATTGATGTGAAATGCCCTAAATGTGAGGCAAAAGCAGTGATTAAAAGAACATACGAATCAAAATATTTGTATAGAGATACACGAATTTTAGAATGTAAACACTGCTATTTTGCTCAAAAAGGTCAAATGAAGAAGTTTAAAGCAATAGTGGATACTTTTTGCTGTAACAATGAAGATAAAATCAAGTATGAATCTCAGATTTTGAATGAAAAACCAGAGAAAATAAATTTAAAATGTCCAATTTGTATGGAACAGAAAGATTTCAAACCAAAAATTGAGGAGATTACTTATGGTTTTAATGCTGATCTGAACAAACAAAGGGAATCTTACTTTAACTGTGAATTATGGTATCAAAAACAATTTGATAACGCTATTTTTTGGGCCTATAATAGGGATCACATCGAGTATTTAGAGCGTTACATAAGAGCAGATTTACGAGAAAGAAGTAATGAAGGAAGTTTTAATAAAACATTGGTTTCAAGATTGCCTCAATTTGTAAAGTCTGCAAAAAATAGAGAGAAGCTCTTAAAAAGTATTGAAAAATGGAAAAAATAATACAAATAACCTCAGGAAGAGGGCCAGCAGAATGTACTTGGGTTGTGGGGCAAGTGCTTAAAAAAGTGTTGGAAGAAGCAAACGAGTTACAAGTAAAAGCAACCGTATTGCAAAGAGAAGCAGGTAGCGAAAACGGAACCGTAGAAACAGCAATTATTCAAATAGAAGGCAAAAAAGCAAACGATTTTGTAACGTCTTGGCTAGGCACCATTCAATGGATTGGAAAAAGTACGTTTCGAAAATTTCACCAACGAAAAAATTGGTTCATCGGAATTTTTGAAATAGAACAATCAAGTGAAACTAAATTCCATGAAAAAGATGTCCAATACCAAGCTATGCGAAGTTCAGGAGCTGGTGGCCAACATGTGAATAAAGTAAGTTCGGCAATTAGAGCCACTCATATTCCAACAGGCATTGCAGTTGTTGCTATGGATTCCCGTTCACAACACCAAAACAAAAAGCTAGCAACCGAACGCTTAAAGCAAAAGATTGAAACAAACAATTTGAATCAGTATAAAAACCAAGAGCAAAACACTTGGACAAACCAAATGCAAATTGAAAGAGGCAATCCTATAAGAGTGTTTCAAGGTTCTGATTTTAAAAAACAAAAAGTAGTTAAAAGCTACAAAAAAGAACGTTTAAAATTTAAAAAATAAGATTATAATGAGTAGCACTTTTTTGTTTACACAAATAAAAAATAGAATAAATTAAAGTAAGTAGCTCCAGAGGAGCGTAATATTTATAAAAATATGAAATCAATAGATAAATACTTGTTTCAAGCCATGGATAATTATCCATATTGTTTGGAAGAAACCATAGAATCCTTAGATTATGCTTTGTCGTATGACGATAAGAATACCACAGCTTTGTGTTTGTATGCAAGAATACAAGCCGAGCAATTATTCAATTATGAAGAAGCAAAAAATTATTTCCAACAAGCGTTAGGAATCAACATCAATGCTATTGAAGTGTATCCTTATTACATTCAAACTTTGTTAGCCAATGAAGATTTTGAAGAAGCAGAAAAGTTAATCGACTTTGCTTTAACAATTAAAGGAATCAACAAAGTAGAGATTTTGATGAAGAAAATCCAACTTCTAGAAATTAAAAAAGAATTTAAAGAAGCCAAACAACTTTTAAAAGAAATGAAGTTAGCAGTTGTTAATAATGAATACAATTATTATTTAGATGATACCAAAGCAAGGATCAAAGGAAAATTGGAACTTCTAAAACCTAAAAAGGAAAAAGAAACGAAATCCAAGAAAAACAAGAAAAAGAAAGGGTGCTAAAAGGCATCCTTTTTTTGTAAAAAAATAAAATTCAGTTACATTTGATACCAACGACTCATTTTTAATATGGATGCACAAGTAATAGAAAATTTTTGGAACAGAGTAAGAAACAATAGTACAACTATCGAAACCACTTGGGATCAAGAAACAGCACATTTGTATCAATTAGGAATAAGTATGGAAGAAACCTTGCGATATCTTCATGAAGAAAAACCAACTCCTATAGAATTCAAAAATTGGATTCAACAGAAAGAAAAAAAAGTAAAAACGAAAACCGATGCAATAGCAGATGTTCTTACAAAAGAAGATTTGGATTTTTGGGAAACCAATGGATATGTGGTAGTGAAAAATGCAATTTCTGAAGAGGATTGTTTGAAAACACAAAAGGCAATTTGGCAATTTTTAGAAAAAAATCCAGAAGATGCTACAACTTGGTATAAAACCCATACAGAACAAAAAGGATTGATGGTTAACTTTTTTAATCATCCAACCTTAGAAAAAAACCGTGCCTCTCTAAAAATTCAAAAGGCATACGAACAATTGTATGGAACGAATGAAATTTATAAAACGATAGACAAAGTCAGTTTCAATCCACCAATCACAACAGATTATAGCTTTTTGGGAAGTAAATTACATTGGGATGTAAGTTTAAAACAACCTATTCCTTTCCGTTTACAAGGATTATTGTACTTATCAGATTGCAATGACAATGAGGGCGCTTTTCATTGTGTGCCTGGTTTTCATCATCACATTGAAAATTGGATGCAATCCCTTTCACCGACAGATAATCCAAGAGAAGTAGCTTTAAAAACATTAGTACCTATTCCCATAACCGGAAAAGCCGGAGATTTTATTATTTGGCATCAAGCTTTGCCACATTGTGCTACTCCTAATTATGGTAAAAAACCTAGACTAGTTCAATACTTAACTTATTTTCCTGAAAAGTATACAGAAAATCTGGAATGGATTTAACATTTTTTAAGTGATAGTTTTTACGTTTTTATTTACCTTTAGGAAGTTGATAATTATAAAAAAAATTATTGATTATAAAACGAACAATTAAACAAATAAATCATGTTAAACAAAATTTTAAGTTTAGAAGGAATTCAAAAACTAGCTAAAAATGAGCAAAAAAGCATTAAAGGAAGTGGAAATATTGGAGATTCTAATTGTAGATGCTTTTGTTATGTAGGAATTAAACGAGTTGATCATTATTGCTTCTCTTATTGTCCGAACGGGACAATACCAGGATTATATCCTGATAGTACAGGTGATTGTACATTTCCATGAAGAAACTTATAATTTTGAAAATTAGATTTTTAGATTGAATATACTTTCCTAGTATATATTTTAAAAAAACAATACATTATTTTACAAACAATTAAACAATAAAGTTATGTTAGAATTAATTTTAAAAAAAGCAGGAGTTCAAAAGTTGAACAAAAAAGAAAAAAGAACTATTAATGGAGGTTTAGCATGTAGACCAGATGGTTCTTGTCCTACAGGTTCATATTGTGAAACTACAGGAGATTTTGCAGGACTATGTAGACGTTATTAATCATCTCTTTTACATCTTACAATAAAAAAAGTCTAAAATTTATTTTAGACTTTTTTTATTCATTTTTTATCGCTTCAAAGTAAAATGACCTTTAAACTCTTTTCCATTTTCTCTTGTAACTATAAACCAATAGTCGGAAGAAGGTAATGGTTTTTCTAAGTAGTTTCCATCCCAACCTTGTGAATTAGTGCCTAATTGCTTTATGAATTTGCCATAACGATCAAAAATTTTAATAGTTAAACTAGGTTCATTTTCAGAAAATTTAATTTTCCAAAAATCATTATAACCATCACCATTTGGAGTAAAAAACTTAGGATACATTAATAAATATACTTCTCCAGAAACTTCTCCGCAACCATTCTTGTCTCTTACATAAACAGTATATTCACCATTATCTAATCCATTAAATGTATTACTACTTTGAAAGTTAATTCCATCTAACGAATAATCATAATCTCCTTCGCTATTTGAAGTTAATAAAACCGTTATAGTGTTATTATTATCATTCCAATCAGAAGTAATAATCTGAGAAATTGTAGCAATATTTGAATTAACTACAGTGAAGTTTTTAGTTGTAGTACAAGTTATATTATTGTGATTTTCGGAAACCGTTACAGAATAGTTTCCTGGTTGAAAAACCGTAATTGATGGAGAAGTTTCATTAGTTGACCAAAGGTAATTATCATATCCATTTCCAGCAAAAATAGTAATGTAACTGCCTTCGCAAATAGGCATAATATCATTTATAGTTAAGAAAGGTTTACTATATAGTGTAAAATCTAAAGTAACAACTTGATGACAAGTATTAGGAGAATCAATTCTAACATAAATAATATGATTGCCAATAGTTAGGTTATAATTAGTTGGATTTGTGATTTTATCCGAAATAATTTGATTTTCAGCACCATTCAACGAAGTGTAATAATTAAAAGTATTACCTGTTGAAGAAATTAAGTTAGCATTATAATTGGTTAAATTAATTATTTCATAACCATCATCCAAATTATCACAGAATGACTCTGAATAATCTGTTGCATTCAAAGTATTGATTAGACTAATCGTTATTGCTGATCTACTAACACTTTCACAACCATTAATAGTTTGTGTAGCATAATAAGTAGTGCCATCTACTAATGGTGTAGTATTTGGTAAAATCAAATTCCCATTTAAACTATCATACCAAATTACATTGGAACCATTACTAACAATCTCATTCAAAGTAGCATTAGCAGTACTACAAAAACTTTGATTTGCATTTCCTGTTGGAGCAGGAGTATTTTGAATAGTAACACTTACGGGAACGCGATCACTCTCACATCCATTGATAGTCTGACTAGCATAATAAGTAACTCCATTTTGTAATGAGGTAGCTGTAGATAAAATAGTTCCACCAGTTTGTGAATTATACCAAGTAATATTTTGTCCAGTAATTAGAATGTCGTTTATAGTTGCGTTATCTTGAATACAGAATTGTTGTGGTGAAGTTACTATAGGTAAGGTAACAGCAGTAATGGTTACATTTTGTGTTTGATTACTAGTATTCCCATTGCCATCATCATAAAGCCATGTAATAGTGTAATTCCCAGCGGTAGCATAAGTCAATGGATCAGTAGTAGTGGCATTAATTGTTCCCGCACAATTATCAGTAGCGGTTGGAATTGAGGTAATTATTGTATTACAATCTCCTGTAATAGTGGGTAAATTTGTAATTGTTGGAATAGGAGCTTCGTTATCACCAACAACTACATCAATTGTAACAGTGTCATCACAACCACCTGTTCCTGTGACTGTGCAAGAATATTGACCATTATTTGCAACAGTTGCATTTGGAATAATTGGGTTTTGGTCAGTTGACGTAAATCCGTTTGGTCCTGTCCAGGAATAATTGGTTCCACCAGAAGCGGTTAGTTCAAGATTGCTTCCTATGCAAGGATTAACAGCAGATATTTGAGGAGATGAAAGACAATCTTGGAATTTACCCAAGAAAAAACCTGAGCCAGTTGGCATGTGAGTACCAGGAGTTCCTAAGTCATTTCCGTTTGTTGCTATACCTGTTGAATAACCTAAAAGATAAATAATATTATTTTTGAAATAAATATTTGAACTATAATCTTGAGAAGGAGTACCATAGTAAGAACACCAAATGAGATTTCCATCAGTATTGAATTTTGCAAAAAAACAATCATCAGAACCATCTGGTACAGTTTGATAACTATTTGGAGTAGAGATTATTTCATAATAACTTCTTGTATTGCCAGCAATGTAGATATTACCTTCGTCAGAAACAGATCCGCTTTCAGCAGTTTCATCAGATGTAGGATTATTCCCTCCAAAATAAGTCCCCCATTGTCTTACTCCTAAAGCATTAAATTTTACTAAAAAAGCATCTACACCACCAAGTGCTAAATTTTCTTTAAAACTACCTGCTGTTGCGATATTATTTGTACTACTGGTTGTACCAATAAGGTAAACATTGTTTAAATTATCAGTATCAAGTCCAGTTACCTTGTCTAAATTACCATTACCACCATAATAGGTACACCAATCCCTACTAAAATTTGCATCAAATTTTACAACGAAAACATCTGTCATAAAACATTGATTTTGATGCGCGTTTAATGTAGTTATATTTAAATAATTTGTGCTTTCACTATATTGTCCTGCAAAATAAATGTCATCATTAATATCAATACTACAAAAAGTAATTTCTCCTTGAAAATAACTCCCGTATAATCTTTGCCCATTTGAATTAAACTTTGAAAAAAAACCTAATCCATAGAAACTACTGTTTGGGTTGTTTAACAAATAACCATCGTTTGTTGAAATTCCGGTCGAACTTTTTGTCTGTCCAGCAATTATTAAATTTTCGGAGCTGTCTAAATGAATAGTTCTTATTTCATCAAAACCTTCTCCACCATAAAAAGTTCCCCAAATTCGTTGTCCATTTTCATTAAATTTAATTAAAATACCTTCTCTAGAAAATGCAGATCCAAATTCTCTAAACGATCCGGGAGTAGTTATTGTATTTGCGAGTCCATCTTGATCCCATGTGTAACCAACTGCATAAACTTCATTTGAAGAATTAACAGCTAGGTCATAAATTATAGCTTCAAATGTATTGTTTTTTACATATGTGCCCCATATTCGCACTCCATTAGGGTTCATTTTTGCTATAAAAGCTGTTGCCCATAGAGGTATTCCAGTATTTTGAAAGGATCCTGCGGTTCCTACGTTATTACTACTGTATGTTAGACCTGTGAAAATCACGTTATTTAAATTATCCGTTTTAGTAGTATTTGTTTTAAATGCTTGGTTACCTCCTCCATAATAAGTCCCCCACAATCGCACTGGAACAGGATCAATAACAATAGTTTTGTTAGATGAGTTAACTTCCCCTTCAAAACCATAAACATTCTTTTTAATTTTTTTATAATTTATAGAAATTTCTTCTCTCGAAGGGCCATTTTCAACCCAACTCAAAGGCAACGTTTCTTCCATTTGTCCAAAACGAAGATTCATCTTTATTTTGTTATCAACCAATTCCGTTTTACCACCGTTAAATTGTAACTGAATATCTGAAACTTTTCCTCCTGGCTTTACAATGAAATTATATTCCACGACTTTTGTACTGTCTTTTGGAATAAAGAAAACAACATCGATATTACTATAAATGTTTTGATACGTTACTTTTTGATATTTATGTACATTCGTTATCCCATTAGGAGCATGAGTCACATTGTAGTAGTTATCATGATCAGAAGATTTTTCCTCAGAAACTAACGTAACGTTTTTATTCGAATTCAAAAAGTCAATATCAATCCTGTGAAAATTATACTTTAGAGAATAATCAGGATTTTTCACTCCAGTATCAAAACTTGGGTTAGAACCATTAAATTCTCTATCCTTTTTTGTTAATGGTATTCGTTCTGTCTCATAAACATCATAAGAAAAACCATTTTCTCTTAACTGAACATTTAATCCAGTAGTGTTTAAAAGATATTTTACGTTTCTATTTTCTTTTCCTTTTTGGTCAATAATTTGTCCTTTGTTTTCAATAAAACCAATAGAAGTAGTTTGTTTCTGAGCAAAAACAATACTAGCACTAACTAAAAATAATAAAACGCAAAAAAATCTCATATTTAAATCTTAAAATAAAGTTTCAAAAATAGTACTTAAACGGATAAAAAGAATGAATAAATAATTATTTCTATTGACTTACTTACAAAATAATATTTAAATTACAAAAGGATAAGTAGTAGGTCTATTTTAATTTCAATGCAATTTTCTTTACACCTTACTATTCTTTTATTATATCTTATTTATCTTGTTTTTATTTCTTATTAATTTATTTCTATTACTTGTTATTATAGTACTATATCTTAGTGTTTTTTTATTATTTTTGAAATAAAAATTATGATTTACTTTAATTTTGTTCGCATCTTTAAACTGAAAGGTATAGCAAGACCTTATTACTTATCTAACTAAGAACGGTTACTCAGCAGGTTACGCTACCAAGCTCACAAATAATAGAGTGCAGGAAATAAATTTAGAACGTCTTGAAAAGTTTTGCTGAGGCTTTAATTGCACTCCAAACGATATTTTAGATTTTAAACCTTCTTAAAAAGACCCCATTCCAAAGTATCATGCGCTACATACACTTACCAAAAAAGAGATTGATAACTAGTTAATTAATAAAATAAATGCTTTACCTATAGATAAAATCCAACAAATACATAATATTCTAAAAGAGATGGAGTAATTTTGTCTTCTTTTTAATTTATAATGAAAGATATTTTACTCATTACACCGCCTTTCACACAGCTGAATACACCATATCCAGCTACAGCCTATTTAAAAGGATTTTTAAATACTAAGGGTATTGATTCCTATCAAATGGATTTGGGAAT
Source organism: Flavobacterium sediminilitoris (assembly GCF_023008245.1). Taxonomy (NCBI): domain Bacteria; kingdom Pseudomonadati; phylum Bacteroidota; class Flavobacteriia; order Flavobacteriales; family Flavobacteriaceae; genus Flavobacterium; species Flavobacterium sediminilitoris. The sequence continues at coordinate 3,852,905 of NZ_CP090145.1, read as the reverse complement.
AGAGGTGATTTTAAAATTGTTTTCAAAAGAAGGATTGCTAAATATTTTTGAAAGTGTTGACTTAGCAGAAAATGATTTTTCTGAAAACGTTTTACGAATAATTGCACTTCAAAACGAATATATCAAAACAATAGACACTGTTATTGCCTTTTTACAAGGGAAGCAGCCTACATTAGCACGACAAATTTGTTCGGGTAACTTTTTACCTGAAGCATTTCGATTTTCCCAATTGGATGATATGGAGTGGGCGTTTGGAAATATGGGAATGCAGGACAAAGCGAAGCATTTAGCAACACTATATCTAGAAGATTTATCGGATTTTATTGTGGAGTGTGTCGATGAAAACTTTGGTTTTAGTCGCTATGCGGAACGATTGGGGAGAAGTGCTAATTCGTTTGACGAACTCTACTCGGAATTACAACTTTCACTAACTTACATAGATAAAATAACCTTACAGATTTTAAAGGAAAGAATAGAAGAAGCAAACCCTAAATTAGTTTTGTTTTCGGTTCCTTTTCCTGGTAATTTGTACAGTGCATTTCGATGTGCGCAATACATAAAACTGCATTATCCTTCCGTGAAAACTGGAATGGGTGGCGGTTTTCCCAATACAGAGTTACGGGATTTAAAAGACAAGCGTGTTTTTGAGTTTTTCGATTTTATTACATTAGATGATGGAGAACTACCTGTAGAGCTATTGCATAAAAATGTGGTTTTAAATGAAGCTCCTCAATTGTATAAACGTACATTTTTGCTTGAGAATGGAGAGGTGGTTTATAAAAATGATATGATTCAAGCGGATTACAAACAGAGTGAAGTAGGAACACCTGATTATTCCGATTTACTACTAGATCAATACATATCGGTTATTGAGATAGCGAATCCTATGCACAGTTTGTGGAGTGATGGGAGATGGAATAAATTGACGATGGCACATGGTTGTTATTGGGGTAAATGTACTTTCTGTGATATTTCATTGGATTACATCAAACTGTACGAACCGATTGCTGCCAAAATGTTGGTGGATCGTATGGAAGAACTCATTGCACAAACAGGTGAAACAGGTTTTCATTTTGTGGATGAGGCTGCGCCACCTGCGCTTATGCGTGAATTGGCTTTGGAAATCTTGCGTCGTAAACTTGCGGTAACATGGTGGACAAATATTCGATTTGAGAAGAGTTTTACGCAAGATTTATGTTTGTTGTTAAAGCTTTCAGGCTGTATTGCCGTTTCAGGAGGATTAGAAGTAGCTTCCGATCGTTTGTTGGCTCTTATTAAAAAGGGGGTTACTGTGGAACAAGTTGCGCAAGTAACACGCAATTTTACAGCATCGGGTATTATGGTACATGCTTACTTAATGTACGGCTATCCAACACAAACCGTTCAAGAGACGGTAGATAGTTTGGAGATGGTGCGTCAGTTGTTTGAAGTTGGGGTGTTGCAATCGGGTTTTTGGCATCAATTTGCCATGACAGTGCATAGTCCCGTTGGGATGAATCCGGAAGAGTTTGGTGTAGTACCGCAGCTAAATGAAATTACCTTTGCGAATAATGATGTAGCTTTTAAAGATAAAACAGGTATCAATCACGATAAATTTAGTTTCGGACTAAAGAAGTCTTTGTTCAATTACATGCACGGTATTTGTTTTGATTATGAGCTGCAGGATTGGTTTGATTTTAAAATTCCGCGAACAAAAATAGCTCCCGATTTTATTCAAAACGCATTGGAAAAAGTAGCAATTCTCACTACAAAAAACAATGCTAAAATTGTCTGGACTGGAGGAAATCCAATAACTGCAAAATTTACCAAATCGAAGAAAGGGAGTTCTTGGGTGATGTTGAAAATGACCTTTCATCAGCCTACCCATACTTTTGATATAATGCTAGAGGAGGAAAAAGGATTATGGTTGGTTGAAAAATTGAATTCACTGGCTGTTACAAATGAAAAGACAACAACATTCCAGCAATTGAAAGCTGACTTTGAGTCACATTTTGACGACTTTGAATTGTTTTGGTATTCTAAACAGTTGTTGACTTTAAAAGAGTACGGCTTATTAGTTTTGTAGACATTTAACGCTGATCCTTTTATCTAAACAATTTCTTTTTAGTATTTTTACGCCTCTTAAAAGTAAAAATATGAGTAATCATTATAAGTTAAACGTAAACAATACGTTTCAATTTGATGTTGAAAGTGATGTTGTGGCGCAATTAGATGCAGTAAGTGTTGAAAAAAATAAATTTCACATTTTAAAAAACAATACGCCTTACCAAGCTGAAATAATAGCAACCGATTTTATCAATAAAACCTATACAGTAAAAGTTAATAATGAAACCTATACTGTTGCCATTGCTAATGCTTTGGATATTCTTATCAAAGAAATGGGCTTTGAGATTGGTTCGGCAAAGCAAGTAAATGCTATTAAAGCACCAATGCCCGGTTTGATTTTAGAAATTTCGGTAGCAGTAGGTCAAGAAGTAAAAGAAAACGATCCTTTATTAATTCTAGAAGCGATGAAAATGGAAAACAGTATTGTGTCGCCTCGTGATGGAGTGATTAAATCAATAAGCATGACAAAAGGTGCTGCGGTTGAAAAAGGAGCTTTATTAATTGAATTCGAATAAGATGAAAAAGATATTAGTTGCAAATCGTGGTGAAATTGCCATAAGAGTTATGCAAACAGCAAAGAAAATGGGAATTAAAACCGTTGCTGTTTATTCGGTAGCCGATAGAAATGCGCCTCATGTTAAATTTGCAGATGAAGCGGTTTGTATAGGGGAAGCACCATCGAATCAATCCTATTTAAGGGGCGATAAAATTATTGAAGTTTGTAAAACACTTAGAGTGGATGGTATTCACCCTGGATACGGATTCTTGAGTGAGAATGCAGATTTCGCCGATTTGGTAGAAAAAAACAACATCACTTTCATCGGACCTAAGTCGAAAGCGATGCACATGATGGGAAATAAATTAGCAGCAAAAGATGCGGTTAAAGATTATGAGATTCCTATGGTGCCTGGTGTAGATGAAGCAATTACAGATGTTGCCAAAGCAAAAGAAATTGCAGTTCAAATTGGTTTTCCTATCCTGATTAAAGCTGCCGCTGGAGGTGGTGGAAAAGGAATGCGCGTGGTGAATAATGAAGCCGAATTCGAATCGCAAATGAATCGTGCTATTTCTGAAGCAACTTCTGCTTTTGGAGACGGTTCTGTTTTTATTGAGAAATATGTGGGGTCACCACGTCACATTGAAATTCAAGTAATGGCCGATGGTCATGGAAATATCTTGTATTTATTTGAAAGAGAATGTTCGGTACAACGTCGTCATCAAAAAGTAGTGGAAGAGGCTCCTTCTTCGGTATTAACACCTGAAATTCGTAAAGCAATGGGTGAGGCAGCTGTAAAAGTTGCTAAAGCGTGTGATTACATTGGTGCAGGAACAGTTGAGTTTTTATTGGATGAAAATAAAAATTTCTATTTCCTTGAAATGAATACGCGTTTGCAAGTAGAGCACCCTGTTACGGAAATGATTACCGGAATGGATTTGGTTGAAATGCAAATTCGTGTAGCTAGAGGGGAAGCACTTCAAATAAAGCAAGAAGATTTAAAAATAAACGGTCATGCTATGGAGTTACGTGTATACGCGGAAGACCCATTAAATGACTTTTTACCGAGTGTAGGTAATTTGGAGGTATACCAAATTCCAGTTGGTAACGGAATTCGTGTAGATAACGGTTTCGAACAAGGTATGGATGTGCCAATTTATTACGATCCAATGTTGGCAAAATTGATTACTTATGGAAAAACACGTGAGGAATCAATTGAGTTAATGATTGAAGCTATTGCGAATTATAAAGTTGAAGGTATTAGTACTACTTTGCCTTTTGGAACTTTTGTAATGGAGCATGAAGCATTCCGTTCAGGAGATTTTGATACGCACTTCGTTAAGAAATATTACGATGCAGAAGTATTAAAAGCACAAGCTGAAAAGGAAGCTGAAATTGCTGCTGTAGTAGCCTTAAAGCAATATTTGGAAGATCAAAAAATCTTACGTTTACCAATCAACTAATCAGGATGGAAAATAAAATTAAAACATTAGAAGATAAATTAGCTCAAGCCTATTTAGGTGGAGGTGAAAAGCGAATAGCAAAGCAACATGAAAAGAAAAAATTAACGGCTCGTGAGCGTGTTAATTATTTAATGGATGAAGGTTCTTTTGAAGAAATTGGCGCTTTGGTAACCCATCGTACTACTGATTTTGGTATGCAAAAAGAAGTGTACTATGGTGATGGTGTAATTACAGGTTACGGAACAATTAATGGTCGTCCCGTGTATGTTTTTGCACAAGATTTTACAGTTTTTGGAGGTGCACTTTCAGAAACACATGCAGAGAAAATCTGTAAAGTAATGGATATGGCCTTAAAAGCGGGGGTTCCAATGATTGGATTAAACGACTCAGGTGGAGCACGTATTCAAGAAGGTGTACGTTCATTAGGTGGTTATGCTGATATCTTTTATCGTAACGTACAAGCATCTGGAGTAATTCCTCAAATTTCGGCTATCATGGGACCTTGTGCTGGTGGAGCCGTTTACTCGCCTGCCATGACGGATTTTACCATGATGGTAGAAGGAAGTAGTTATATGTTTGTAACCGGTCCAAACGTGGTAAAAACAGTTACCAATGAGGAAGTAACTTCTGAAGAATTAGGTGGGGCAAGTACACACTCTACAAAATCTGGAGTTGCACATATTACGTCTTCAAATGATGTAGAATGTTTGGAAGATGTAAAACGTTTGTTAAGTTACTTACCACAAAGTAATAAAGAGGTGACGACAAAAGTACCTTTTGAATTGGGTAATGAAATCCGTGAGCAATTAACGTCTATTATTCCAGATAATGCGAATAAACCATACGATATGCACGACGTAATCCAAGGTGTAATTGATGAAGATTCGTTTTATGAAATTCATAAAAATTATGCTGAAAATATCATTGTTGGTTTTGCACGTATCGGAGGTAGAAGTGTTGGGGTAGTGGCCAATCAGCCTATGTTTTTAGCAGGTTGTTTGGATGTGAACTCATCAATAAAAGCGGCTCGTTTTACTCGTTTTTGTGATGCATTCAATATCCCATTGTTGGTATTAGTGGATGTGCCAGGTTTCTTACCAGGAACAGACCAAGAATGGAATGGTATTATTGTTCATGGTGCGAAATTGTTATACGCGTTGAGTGAAGCTACGGTGCCAAAAGTAACGGTTATTACGCGTAAAGCTTATGGTGGTGCATATGACGTAATGAATTCAAAACATATCGGAGCTGATTTTAACTTTGCTTGGCCAAGTGCAGAAATTGCAGTAATGGGAGCAAAAGGGGCTTCTGAAATTATCTTTAAGAAAGAAATTGCTGAAGCAGATGATCATGAAGCGAAGCTATTGGAAAAAGAAGCAGAATATGCTGAAAAATTTGCAAATCCATATAGTGCAGCGCAACGTGGATTTATTGATGAGGTTATTTTACCACAGGATACAAGACGTAAATTGCTAAAAGCATTTAGTATTTTAGAACATAAAACGGTGGATATGCCAAAACGTAAACACGGAAATATTCCGTTATAAAAAAATAGAATTGTATATTTAGGTTCCTAGAGTAATTTTACTTTGGGAACTATTTAATATTATTTTTATGAAATATAATAGATGTGGCAAAAGTGGTTTATTATTACCTCAAATTTCTCTAGGCTTATGGCATAATTTTGGTTCGGTAGATCATTTTGAAAATGGGGAAAATATTGTTAAGCATGCTTTTGATAAAGGAATTACTCATTTTGATTTAGCTAATAATTATGGACCAATTCCAGGTTCAGCAGAAGAGAATTTCGGAAAAATAATAGAAAGAAATTTTAAGGGATTTCTAAGAGATGAACTTGTTGTTACCACAAAAGCAGGATTTAAAATGTGGGAAGGTCCTTATGGAGAATGGGGTTCAAGAAAGTATCTAATTTCAAGTTTGAACCAAAGTTTAAAACGAATGAAGTTAGATTATGTAGACGTTTTCTATTCACACAGACCAGATCCGAATACACCTATCGAAGAAACGATGTCTGCTTTAGATTATGCTGTAAAATCAGGAAAAGCTATGTATGTAGGAATAAGTAATTATAATGCGGAAGAAACAAAAGAAGCTGTTAATGTTTTGGCAAAATTAGGAACTCCATGCATTGTTCATCAAGTAAAATACTCTATGTTTGAACGTTCTTCGGAATTTAAATTGCTTAATGTTTTAGAACATAATGGAGTTGGTTGTGTAGCTTTTTCTCCTTTAGCTCAAGGATTACTTACAAATAAATATTTAAAAGGAATTCCAGAAAAATCTAGAGCAGCAAATCCGAATGGATATTTACAAACATCAGATGTTACTGATGAAAAAATAAGAAAAATAAAGGTTTTAAATACTATTGCAAAAGACAGAAAGCAAACATTAGCTCAAATGGCAATTGCATGGCTTTTAAAGGATAATAGAATTACATCGGTACTAGTTGGAGCAAGTTCAGTTGACCAATTAAGTGATAATTTAGAGAGTCTTAATAAAGTAGATTTTTCAGATTTGGAACTAAAACAAATAGAAATTATTTTAAAATCATAAAATTAATTTAAAAAAAAGTTATTTTCTTTTGATTTTAATCCAATAAAGTTAGCTTTGATACGTTTTATCGAAAAAATAAAAGTTGTTAAGGAAAAAATCAAAAATAAATTAGATCATGAATAAATATAAACTTGTTTTTTTTCTATTATTACTCATAAATAGTACTGCATTTGCACAAAAATATAATACCCATAAAGTAATAAAAGAGGAAACAATTTATTCAATTGCTAAGAAATATAATATAAAAGAAACGACTATATATGAGTTAAATCCGAAAGTAAAAGGAGGATTATTACAGTTGAATACTGTTTTGAAAATACCAAGTACAAAAACAGATTTATCTGTAAAAAACACTGAAATTTCAGAATTTCATAAAGTAACAAAAGGAGAATCTTTTTATAGTATTTCAAAAAAATATAACATATCGTTAGATAAATTAACAGAGCTTAACCCAAAAATAAAACCTAAAAAATTAAAAGCAGGTGATGTTTTACATATAGTAGAAGTAAAAAAAGAAATAGTCTTAGATAAAAAAGTAGAACAAGAAAAAACAGCAGAAGCAATTGTAATAATCAATGATGTGGTAAATGATACAATTGAAAATATTACACATATTGTTTTGCCAAAAGAAACAAAATATGGTGTTTCAAAAAAATACGGAATAACTGTTCAAGAACTAGAAAGATTAAATCCTGAAATTAAATCTAATTTTCCAGTTGGCTATAATTTAATTATTAAAGGAAATAAAGAGCCAGCTATAATAACCGAAATAGAACAAGATAGTGTAGTTTTAAACTCGGAGGAAACTCGATTAGTAGAAGAATTTTCAAAAGAGATAATGGGAAAAGCTGATGTTTTAATAGAAAAAGCATCTCAATATATTGGAATAAAATATAAATATGGAGGTACAACTCCAAAAGGATTTGACTGTTCAGGTTTAATGTTGACAACATTTAAAGAAATTGATTTAACCTTGCCTAGAACATCTTTAGGACAAGCTAATTATGGAAGTTTAATAAAGAAAAATGAAGCTCAAAAAGGAGATTTGATATTCTTTGCAACTCGTAAAAAAGGAATTGTTAGTCATGTAGGTATGATAACAGAAGTATCAAATGATGAAATAAAATTTATTCATTCTTCTACATCAGAAGGAGTTATAATTTCATCATTAAATGAATCGTATTATTCAAATCGATTTAAACAAATAAATAGAGTTTTAAATTAAACTTTATTTTGAATAGGAACCCAAACTTCTTCTTCGGTTTCAGGATTTTCGTGCCCTAAATATTTATCGCCCATAACAGCAAAATGCGGTCTGTTGTCAATTTTATATTCAGAATTAGGCAACCATTCTCCATAAATTATTTGAGATGTTTTTGGAAAATCGGCACTAGTTCCTTTATGGATGAAAACAGCATATTGTCCGGCTGGAATTTCAAACTTCTCAAAACTTTCAGGAATAAAATCATAATTTTTAAGTTCAACTAAAGCATATTTAGTAAACTCAGTAGTTGGGGTAAACTCCTCAAAAGTTTCACCATTATAAACTTGTAATGAAAATAAATCAGCGCTTACAGCATTTTTAACCTCTTTTAATCTAGGCATTAGTTGTTGCCAAATTTTTACTGTTTGGTCATTTACCATATTTGTTTTAATAGAGAATCCTATTGTTTTCTTTGCCGAAATAGTTATGATTTTAGGTTCCATAATTTTTTAATTTATTTTAATAAAGAGTCAATAGCTTTTGCAAGATACCTGTCTTTTTCAGTGATAGTATTTCCTGCATCATGAGTTGTTAGCTTTATTAAAACTTTGTTGTAAACATTTTTCCATTCAGGATGATGATCCATTTTTTCTGCGATTAAAGCCACTTTAGTCATAAAACTAAACGCTTCTATAAAATCTTTAAATTCAAAAGATTTAATCAATGCATTATTTTTTTCTTCCCACATAATAGTAAAGTAATTAAAATTAATTTCCTTTTAAACGAGTATATAGTTTATTTAAAAGTTCGGCATAATTATCAGGTTCTTTTTTACTTATTTCATAAGTTCCATCTTCATTAAATATAAGTGGAAAGAAGAAATTGGCTCTTCCATTTTCAATGTTTATAGGACCAAATTTAGTTCCATAAATAATAGTCTTATTATCTTCTTTTCGAGCCAGTTCAAGCCCTTCAGTGAAGTTGAAAAAAGGTTCTAATTCTTTAATCTTTTTTTTATCTTCTATAAACTCAGTATCGTTTTTTTCAAAATGAAAATTTGAAGTTAGATTCTTGTCAAATAGACTATAATCAGCATAATATAATCCTTCTTTAGATTTTACAATGCATTGCCAAAGTATAGTGTTAAAAGGAGTTGGAACTACTTTTATTTTTTCATAGCTAATTTGTTGTCTTTCTAATTCTTTCTCGAAATGATTGGTTACGTAAAAATTTACAATTAATCCAAAAAACAAATAAGCAGTTGAAATTCCTAAAGACCATTTAATTACAGTTTGTCTTTTCGAATTTTTATTTTTCATAAAGAGTAACACAATGCAACCAATTAATAACCATATTGTATATAGAGGGTCAATTACAAAAACATTATCTAAACTATAAAAAGACTTGCTTAATGGATAAAATATTCGAGTGCCATAAGTAGTACATAGATCTAAAAGCGGATGTGTAAACAATGCTAAAAAACTAGCCCAAAACCAAGAAGCATAGGAAGTTTTATATTTATAAGAAAACCATTTAGCAAAGAGTAAGCTTAAAATAAACGAAAAAAAGATAGAATGTGAAAAAGCTCTATGAATAGATAATTGTTCAATAGCATTAAAATAAGGGTTTATTAAAACATCCAAATCGGGAATTGTTCCAAGAATAGCACCATATAATAATGCTTTTTTGCCTATTTCTTTATCTTTTACTAAAGCGAAAGTAGCAGCACCTAGAACAATTTGGGAAAGGGAATCCATTTTTTAAGTTTATTTTCTTTGTTCTACATTTAATTTTATCTTTTCAAAGATAAATAAAATCCTACCATTTTTGAGTTTTAATAAGAAACAATAAAGTTAAAAACACCTTTTAAAAAATCAGCTTATAATTAATTAACTCCATTTTCTAGGTTGATATTCATCAATCCATTCTTTGGGATATAGGTCATATAAATTTTTTAATATTTGCTTGTTTATATTTGTGTTTTGAAAATCTTTATAAAAGCTTCCTAATAGCCATACTGTTGTGTTTTCTAATTTATTTTTGTGCAATGCAAATAAAACATCTTTAGAAGCTTGTTGTGTGTCTAAAAGTAGTAAAACCAAAGAACCAGCAGTAGTGAAATCACTATTGAAATAAGAAGAAATACCTTCATAAATGCGTTGCATCAATGTTTTATTTTCAATGAATGGAAGAAAGCGAATGTGTTTTTTGCGTAGATTAGGAAAACTAGTGTAACTGTTAGAAATAGCTAGAAAATGAAGTGAATTTGTATAGGCTTCATAAGTAATATGATGTACATTTTTAGCATCAGCACTATTCATAACACCAAAAAGCAGGTATATCTTATAAGCACTTAAATAGCTTTTGTCCAAATTATTATCAGCAATATTTTTTTCAACAGCATTTAAAAATAAAGAAAAGTGTTGCGGCAAAGGTTTATCAAGAGTTCCTAGTTTGAGGCGATAATAAAAAGCCAAATGAATGATTTCATCAGGAATTTTAGTCATTTTTGTGCTCATTACTCTATTTATTTCATAATGGTAAGAAGGATAAAATTGCCCTTGAAAATCGTGTTCATGAGCTTCTTTTTCGCTTTCTATAAAATGTTTAAGAATACCAAGATTATCTTTTTTAATTTGGACAGCAAAATCTAAATTTTCATAACGTTTTTCTTGTTTTTTTAATCGGTTAGTACTCATTTTTAATAATTTTATTTAAGGTAAGAGTCGTTTTAGTAATATCACCACCATCAGGATGAAAAATATAAATGGTATTCTTGTCTTTATAGTCTACAAATATAGGATTTCCATTTTCACTACCAATAACAGGACTTAGCGCAAGGCGAAGTAAAGTAAAAGGATTTCCATTTTGATCATAAGTAAAATTACCTAGAAATTCTCGTAAAGTTTCAACATACGCTTTTAAAGAATAAATAGTACTCATTTTCTTATTATCAATAGTGACAAGTTGGCACAGTTCATCAATAGTATAGAGTTTAAAAACACCTTCATCTATTCTAATTATTTGCACTTTATCCTTAATGAAATTCAAATAATCAGAATGAATAATTTCATTCAATTGGCTTGGATTGTTTAATACGGCTTTATAGGTCATTTATTTTAAATAAATATTTTAATTATACATAATCTACTTGTGTTCCTTTTACTGTTTTAAGTGTCAAAAGGAGCAATTTCATCTAGAACAACATCAAGATTCTCTTCTATTTTTTCTTTAGTAATAGATAATGCTTTTTTGACTAATTCAGGGTAAGCATCATCAATACCTATTTTAGGAGTGTTTTTCTTTTAATTACATTTCAAGGCCAAACCCAGTAATAATAGTATCTATAAGTTTTAATATACTCATATTTTATGTTTTAATTATAAGTTAAAAGTAATAGTACTTTTTGAAAATCAGAAAAAGCTTTTGTAACTGTAGTTAATGGTTTTAAATCTGTTATTTGATGTTAAAAAAGTTTCTCTTCTGAGAGTAAAAGACTACTTTCGTTTTTTAGAACTCCATTATAAAAACATGAGGTATTGTTTTTTTTATAAATCCCTTTTTTGCTTAGCATTATTTTTCCATCTACAAAGTTGCACAAAATATAAAGAAAGCGATAACCAGTTTGATGCTATCATAAGCAAAACGGATAGCCTTATGGAGTATGATCCTAAAAAAGCGATAAAGATTTTAGATAGTTTACAGCTTCATTCTTCAATAATATCATCAGAACAAGCGGCTTTATTATTTTTTAAAAAAGGAGAAGTTTATTATGTAAATGATTTTTATTTAGAATCTATAATAGAACATAAAAAAGCGTATAATTTATTTGTAGAACAAAAAGACGAATACAATAAAACCAGAAGTTTAATAACATTAAGTGCTGCAAATTTAAGATTTGAAAATTTTGAAAAAGCGCAAGAATATGCTTTAGAAGCATTGCATACGGCTGAATCATTAGGAGATGAAAGAATGTTAGGAAAGGCAAATAATCAGTTGTTTCAACTTCATTTTATCTTGGAAGATTATTCAAAAGCATTACAATATATTCAAAAAGCAGAAGAAATTTTTGCTTATGAAAAAGATACTGTTTCTAAAATAGCTATTAAAAGTAATGAAGCAGCAATATATCTAAAACAAAAAAAGTATAATAAGGCATTAAAAATATATCAAGAATCTTTAAAACTAGGGCAAAATATAAAAGCACCACAAACAATAGTAAAGATTCTCAATAACATAGGTTTTATTTATATAGAAACGAAAGAATATCCATCGGCTATTCAGTTTTTAGAAGGAGCAATTCAATTAAATAAAAATATTAATGCAATTAATGCAGCACCTTATAAAGGATTAGGATATGTCTACTTTTTAAATAAAGATGTAAATAAATCAATAGTAAATTATAAGCAATCTTTAACAATTTACAAACAGAATAAAAATATACCTGAGCAAATTCAAGTATTAGATAAGTTAATTACTTTAGCCATACAAGATAAAAATTCTGAAGAAGCTTTAAATTATCAAATAGAAAGAGACCAACTGCAAGTGGAATTGCAAGCTATTGAAAAAGAGAAACTATTAGGTTTTGCAACGGTAAAGTACCAAGTAAAAGAAAAAGAAATTGAATTGTTATATCAACAACAAACTAATCAAAGAAATAAATGGCTTTTTGGAAGTCTTTTGATTACTTTATCTTTATTGTTAATTTTATTAGGAGCTTATCTATACATTACAAAATTGAAAGCAGCAAACAGAGCTTCAAAATTAGAACAAAACTTATTAAGAGTGCAAATGAATCCGCATTTTATCTTTAATACATTAGCAGCAATACAGAATATAACTTTAGAAGAAGATTACATAAAATCGTCAAATTATATAGCAAAATTCTCTAAGTTGATTCGACAAAATTTTGATTATGTACGCAAAGAAGAAATTACGCTTGAAGAGGAAATTAATATGATTTTAAATTATATAGAAACACAACAATTACGTTTTGATGATTCATTTCAATATATTTTAAACCTTGGAGAAAATTGCGATACTAAAAGTTTAAAAGTGCCACCTATGCTTTTACAACCCTTTGTAGAGAATGCAATTGAATATGGATTAAAAGGAAAAAAAATGGAAGGTATTTTAGAATTGAATATTTTTAAAGAAAAGAATCAATTGTGTTTTGAAATAAAAGACAATGGAGTAGGAAGATCTAACTATTCAAAGCAGCATAGAAAAAGTAAAGCACTACATGCTACTGATGTTTTTATGGAACGATTAAAACTGCGTAAAAAAGCAGAAGAGAAAACGTTTCAAATAGAAGATTTATATAATTCAGAAAAGCAACCCATAGGAACTAAAATAACTTTTAAAATAAAGATTACATGATAAAAGTTGCTATAATAGAAGACGAATTTAATGCATTAAATACCTTATCAAAGCTATTACAATATACACAAAAAGATATTGAAATTATTGCTAAAATAGATACAGTAAGTGAAGCTATTTCGTTTTTGAAAAACAATACACCCGATTTGGTTTTTATGGATATAGAACTTATTGGCGGCAATGCTTTTTCAATACTAGACGCATTAGAAAAAATCAATTTTAAAATTATTTTTACTACAGCTTATGATGATTTTGCTATAAAAGCCATAAAAGTAGATGCTATAGATTATCTGTTAAAGCCAATAGACTCTGACGAATTAGCAATATGTATAAACCGATTTAGAGTGGCTTATCAAAAAGAGCAAGAGTATATTGGTTTAATGAATAAAATGGCACAAACAGATGCAAACGATGTTCAAAAAACATTGCTTATAAAAAACACTCAAGAACGACATGTTTTACCTATAGATACAATTATTAGATGTCAATCAGATGGAAGCTATACCATTTTTTATACAAAGGACAAAAAAATAATGAGTGCAAGAAATTTGAAATATTACGAAAATATATTAAACGATCATACATTCGTAAGAGTACATCAATCACACTTAATTAATATAAAATATATAGATTCCATAGTTCTTAATGATATAGTATTAAAAGATGGAGAAAAAATACCTTTAGCCTCTAGAAAGAAAAGTTATTTGAAGCAATTTTTAGCGAATTTGTCTAAATAAAATTGCGGATATAAAATCAAAAACCACGTTTGTAAAATCGTTTTTAGCAATCCTATATTTTAGTATAATTTTAATACATTAATTTAAAAGTAACCTAAAATAGAATACAAAATGGGACTTAAAGAAAAAAGATTTACAAAAGAATTTCAAGAGGAACAATATCCAGCATTAAAGCAAAAAATTGATATTGCTGCGGGCTTTGATGTAACACTAGAGATTGAATGGGAAACCTTATTTGAAGATCGTTTTTTACATTTATACACAGATAGTTATCCTAAAATTTATTTTCAACCACTTATTGAAGCCTTTACTGCAATATCTTCAGACGATATGGGAAAAGAAGCGTTGAAGGAAGGTTTGCAAAAAGTAATTATAGTTAATAAAGATGATCATCATAATCCTACACATGCATATACTTTAGAAAATGGCGTTTTACAGGTAAACCATAGTCCTATTTTAAATGCAGATAAAGTAAGTGAAAGAACAGAAGTTTTGGTTGATTTATTAGAGAATAACTTATAAAATTTTTAATAGGAGACGCTATTTTTTAAAAATGGCGTTTTTTATTTCTTAATCATATACCATAAAAAATGAATATAGAACAAATACTTTTGCAAATTAATACTTTCAAAGTCAATGAAGAAATGGAAGATTATAAAGTTAGCGATTTTTTTGATGGAATTATGGAAAGTATTGATAATTTGAAAATACTGGAAGATTTACATAAAGAACAACTAATTAAAACACTTTTCAATTTTCTAAAAAAGCATAATCCAGAAATGGAGGAAGATTTTTCATTTATTCATTTAATAGAAAGTATAGATAAACCTAACTATTCAATATATAGTAAGCAATTAATTGAATGTAATATTCAAAATCCAAATTTGACTTCTATTATTTTACTCAATCGATATTTAAATGCTTTAGATGGTGATGCATGGAAAAAAAATGTTGCGATATTGAGAAGTATTACAGAAGGTAATGAATACACTTCGTTTATAAGGCAAGAAACTTTAGAATATTATCAATATCAGATAGATAAAGAAGCAGTATAAAATTTAAAATAAAGTAATTGAATATATTATGGAAATAGCATATATAGATCAATTTAAAGCACAATCTCCGTTTTCAATAATTGAAATAATTTTTAAAGAAAAAAGAGAAACGAAAATTGCATTAACTTTTAAAAACGGTACTTATGTTGAAGGTTATGTAGTTGATATTTTAAAAGAAGAATATCAAACATTTGTATGCATGAAAACGGAAGACAATGAAGTTTTATTTTTTAATTTTCAAGAGATATCTTTATTGTCAATTAAACAACCAAAAGCATTAGCAGTAGAATTATCCAAAGGAACAGTAAGTAGACCTATTAGTAATGAATCGGGAATAAGTGTTCTAGAATTAAAAAGATGGATACAAAAACAGCAAGAAATATTAGAAATACCAATTGATTTTACATTAAGTAAAACGGATTTACAAGAAGGAAATGTTCGTTTAAATTGTAAAGATTTAATAACTGATTTTTTACAAGCTGTTGAGATTATATGCAAAGATGCTTTGGCTTTAGAAGTTTGGAAAACTATAGAAAAAATAATTATTACACAAGCAGAAGAATTTAAGATAATTAAACAAGAAAACAATTTAGAAATTTATATAAATACTCAAAAAGCACTGCCTAAAAATTTAGTTTCACTTCTAGTAGAAAAGACAGAATCAATACTTTAAGTAAATAAAAAAAAACAAATCATTAACTATTTTTTTTCTCCTTTTTAAATAGTTTATCAAAAAAAAATCCTCCTAACTTTTATGTTATGAAATAAAATGTAGGAAGTGAAAATTAAAAGAACATTATGAAACAGTTTTGATTTATATATAAATATGATGAAAAAGATTTAAAATAAAAACATGGAACCAATACAAAATCAACAACCGAAAGTAAGTTTATCCCAATTGCATAATCAAACAGTAGCCTTAACATTTGAACGTCAAGATGCTTTTTTTGATTTGGTAGAAGAATTAGCATGGTCTTTTGATATGTTAAACGGTACAGTTGTTTATGGAGATTATGTGTTTAGAATGCAGGTTTTAGGAACCTATTCCGAAACCCAAAAAGAATGGTTATGGGCTTGGGCAAATAAAGAAAGTGATATTCCAGAAGAATTTTTAGAAGCATCTTTAGCAATGAAACTTATTGGAGAACGTCATGGAATAGAAAATTTAATCACAGCAAAAATAGAAACGGAAGAAGATCCAGGGCATTATTTTTCTTTTGTAGCAAATGGATTAATTAAATCGAGTTGTTATACATCTTTAGCCTTTAATAATATAAAAATTTATGTTTTATTGAATTCGGAGTTAGTAGATGCAAAAAAAATTATTGAACCTGCGCTTATTTGTTCTCATTTTTCTAAAACAGTTTCTAGAATGAATTTCGGACATAAACATGGATTATTTTGTTATCTAAATCAAAAAGGATATGAAGTGAAACTATCTGGAGACACTATTTTAGGAAAAAAAGGAGAAAATCAAATTCTAGGAACATTTGATACTAATGGAAAATTATTGAAAATTACTAATTCAAAAATAATTGTAGAATAATTTTGAAGATTTACTTTTTAAGTATAAATAAAAGAATAGATATAAAAAATCCTTTTCAAAAACTGAAAAGGATTTAATGTTATTTGTAAAAAGATTATTTTTGATTTAAATAATTATAAATTTCATCTTTAATGTGAACTCTTTCAACCCTTAATGTATTTAGAGTATCATCGGAAGCAGGTTCTGTATTGCTTTCAATTCTATAGATTTCATGGTCTAGGGTGTCATAATCATCAAATAATTTTTTGAAATGATTATCAGAAATCTTTAATTCATGAATTTTAGTTTCAAATTCTGGGAAATCAACTGTTAATTGGTGTTTTGTAATCATTCTACTTTCAGTTTTAATTATTTATTCAAATATACAATCAATAGAGAGAAGAGAATGTGATATTTATCATTCCAAAATAAAAAAAATCCTCATAACTTTTATGCTATGAGGATTTTGTATATTATAATAAATGCTTAAACAGGTTCTGCATACAAGTCAAATTCTGTTGCATCCGTAATTTTTAGCATAACAAAATCACCTGTTTTTAAATAATGTTTAGAAGCTTCTACTAAAACCTCATTATCAACATCTGGACTATCAAATTCGGTTCTTCCTACAAAATATTCTCCTTCTTTTCTGTCAATTACACATTTAAAAGTTTGTCCAATTTTTTCTTGATTTAAATCCCAAGAAATTTGAGCTTGAATATCCATAATAATTCTAGCACGTTCTTGTTTCACCTCATATGGAACATCGTCTACTAAACTATAAGCATGTGTATTTTCTTCGTGTGAATAAGCAAAACAGCCTAAACGTTCAAAACGCATTTCTTCAACCCAATTCTTTAAAATTTCAAAATCTTCCTCTGTTTCGCCAGGATAACCTACAATTAAAGTAGTACGGATAGCCATTTCAGGAACCGCTTTTCTAAAATCCTTTAAAAGATTAGTTGTTTTCTCATAAGTAGTTCCTCTTCTCATCGACTTTAAAACACTATCTGAAATGTGCTGTAAAGGAATATCAATATAATTACAAATTTTAGGCTCTTTTTTCATTAAGTCTAATACTTCCATTGGAAAACCTGTTGGAAAAGCATAATGTAAACGAATCCATTCAATACCTTCAACTTTTACTAAATTTTCTAATAATTCAGCTAAGTTTCTTTTTTTGTAGATATCTAATCCGTAATAGGTTAAATCTTGAGCAATTAAGATTAATTCTTTAACTCCATTTTTAGCTAATTTTTCGGCTTCAATGACTAATTTTTCAATAGGAGTAGAAACATGTTTTCCTCTCATTAAAGGAATAGCACAAAAACTACAAGGTCTATCGCAACCTTCTGAAATTTTCAAATAAGCGTAGTTTTTAGGAGTAGTTGTTAAACGTTCACCTATTAATTCATGCTTGTAATCAGCACCTAAAGCTTTTAATAATAACGGTAATTCGGTAGTACCAAAAAATTGATCTACATTAGGAATTTCTTTCTCTAAATCAGGTCTGTAACGTTCCGATAAACATCCTGTAACAAATACTTTATCTACTAAACCTTGTTCTTTTTTATCAGCATATTCTAAAATCGTGTTCACCGATTCTTCTTTTGCATTATCAATAAAACCACAAGTATTAATTACAATAATGTTTCCTTCATCTTTAGTTGCTTCATGTGTCACTTCTTTGCCATTAGCTTTCAATTGACCCATTAAAACTTCACTATCATAAACATTTTTAGAACATCCAAGTGTAATTACGTTGATTTTATTTTTCTTTAACGATTTGGTTCTCATATACTTAAAATTGAGGTGCAAAATTACATAAAATTATTCATTAGAAGCAGTATCGCTTGTGAGTTTTTTAAAAGTTTCTACCTGCTGTTTGCTTTATCTTTTTCTTTATATCAAATTTTTAAACTTATATATAAAGAAAAAGGATGTCGCTTCCATCAGGGCTATAAGTTTACGCTTAGGTATAAAAAAATCCTTCGGTTAAGAAGGATTCTTGTTTTATTGTAATCTATAATTATTTTAAAAATTAATAGAGTAGGTAAGTGTTACGTTATTTTGAATTGTTCTTATTCTAGCAGTATCATTCATACCAGAAGAAACAAAACTTTGGTTGTAATTTCTATGGCTATTTGAATATGCTAAGTCTAATTTACTCTCTCCAAAGTTATATCCAATACCTCCAGAATAGCCAGTTAAATCTCCCATTGCATAGTCAACTTTAAAAGGACTTTCTTCAAAACGATATCCAGCTCTTAAACTTAATTGTTTTATTCTATATTCACCACCTAGACGGACTTCTATAGCTTGAGTCAAATTTTGACTCATATCTATGTTTAAGTCGTCATAGTATTTAGTAGGTTTGTATTTAGTATTGCTATAATCTTTTCTAGAAATATCAGCGCTTATTAAACCTCTGTTACCAAATACATAAGCACCACTTACAGTCCATTTTTCAGGAGTCTTTAATTTATAAGTAGGATATATATTAAGTACATCAGGGTAAAATTTAGGATTAGAATTATTATCAGGATTGTTAATGCTAACACTCTCAATACCTTGTATTAACTCGTCATTTAAATTATACCATGTAGGTGATTCATAAGCTAAACCAATTCTAAACTCTTTAGTAGCTTGTAAAATAGCTCCTAAATTAAATGAAAACCCACTTCCATAAGTATATAATTCGTTGTCAAATCTTATATGCTTAATTGATGAACGAGGAAGATCATTAATTGGATTATTATTACTTTCAAAAACACTAAATCTTTTTGTAAAATCTGTAAAATGTGCATTAAGATTTACTCCTAAAAATAGTTTGTTTTTGTATGATGTTGCAAAGTTTCCTGATAACTTTCCATTGTATCCGTTAGAAACAATTTGATTTTCTTGATAATAACGTCCAGAAGGAACATTACTTATATAAGTTTCAGGAGATTCTAAATCAAATAAGTAAGCATTGTATCCTAAATAAGCTTGTTGTCCTCCAAAATCTAAATCTGAATAAGAATAATTTTCAAGAACATTTATGGGAATTCCTTGAGCAAAATTTAAGAAATAATTTCCTATTGAATTATTTGGATTTGTACCTGCTGAAAATATTCTATTGTCTAAATTATTAGCATTTTCATAGTTTATAGCAACAGATATTTTTTTCCAATTATTTTCAGGATTACTATCTGTAAATACAAGAACGGCTCCTATTTGATTTAAATCTAAAACACTATAATTCTCTTTTGTTTTTGTGCCAAAATAATTTGAGTTATTTTTAATATTGAAACTGCTAGCAGTTATACTGGCTATATTGTTGCTAAAAATAGCAGAACCAGCAGGGTTTATATTTATAGAAGATAAATCTCCACCAACGGCACCAAAAGCACCGCTCATAGACCTAAATCTAGCAGTTCCAGTAATATCATCTACAGCATAGCGAAGTGCATCTTTAGACGTGTTTTCCTGACTTATCCCTACAAAATAGGATAAGAATAAAGATAGTATATAAATTTTTTTCATAGCAATTCTATTCTAAATCTAAATTTTCATTTTTTATTGATTATCCTCTTCCACCTCTTCCGCCGCCAGATCGTCCACCTCCACCAGAACGTCCACCACCAGATGATCTGCTGCCGCCAGAACTTCTAGGTGCTGAAAAACTTCCGTTAGAAGAGCTTCTAGGTGTAGAATAAGAACTTCTTGGTGTGTTATTTCTAGGAGTAGAATAATTATTTCTTGTACTGTTACTTCTAGGAGTAGAATAATTATTTCTTGGGCTTATAGCTGTGTTAGATCTTGTGCCTCTAGGTGTACTTATTGTAGAATTTCTTCCGTTGTAATTACTTCTTGGTGAAATGCTATTTCTTCCAGTGCTGTATCTAGATCCTGAATATCTATTTCCGTTAGAATAGTAGCTAGAACCACCTCTTCTTCCAGAGTTATAAGCAATATTTCTGTTTCTACCATAGTAACCATAATGATTCCAGTGATTTCCATAAAAATATGGGTTGTTATAATATCCTCCCCATCCCCAGTTTGATCCATAATAGAATCCCCAACTAGGTCCATACCAGTTATTCCATCCCCAACTTGAACCGTAATATGGGTAACCCCATCCCCAGTTTGATCCATACCATCCTGAACCCCAATATGGAGAATACCAATTGTTCCAACCATTATTATAATAATTTACAGTAACTTCGCTGGTATTACTACCCCAACTACCATATCTATCATTATTATAGTTATTTTTGTAAACTGTTATAACAGTGTCATTTGTTTCTGATGAATAATCTTCAACATCTGTAAAATATGTATAATCATCTTGCATATTTTTAAATTGTTGAGCATATTTATTTGATTGTTCTATATTCTGTTCTGAATATTTATTAGGGACTTCTTGTTCGTAACGGTTGTTAGTACCATAAACCCCATCATTATCATAGTAAGATGAGTTTTGATATGAACCACACGAAATGGCAAGTGTACTTAGAATTCCTATAGTGGAAAACAAGTGAAATTTTCTTAAAAAGGATAGATTAGCTTTCATAACTCTTTTTTTTATTGTTGGACATTACAAAAATAGTTAGTTTTGTGGAACTATTTAGTTAAAATAAATATAAACAATTTTTATGCCAAAACCTTATAAATGAGCAAAAACTTAACAAAAAGAGAAGAAGATTACTCAAAGTGGTATAATGAATTAGTAGTTAAAGCCGATTTAGCTGAGAATTCAGGAGTAAGAGGATGTATGGTAATCAAACCATATGGTTATGCAATTTGGGAAAAAATGCAAGCAGAATTAGATAGAATGTTTAAAGAAACAGGACATAGTAATGCTTATTTTCCTCTTTTTGTACCCAAGAGCATGTTTGAAGCAGAAGAAAAAAATGCGGAAGGATTTGCAAAAGAGTGTGCTATTGTAACGCACTATAGATTAACAAACGATCCAGATAATAAAGGAAAATTAATAGTTGATCCAAAAGCGAAACTAGAAGAAGAATTGATTGTTCGTCCAACAAGTGAAGCAATTATATGGAGTACATATAAAGGATGGGTACAATCATATAGAGATTTGCCATTATTAATTAATCAATGGGCAAATGTTGTTCGTTGGGAAATGCGTACACGATTATTCTTAAGAACTGCCGAATTTTTGTGGCAAGAAGGACATACTGCACATGCAACCAAAGTAGAAGCTATTGAAGAATCGGAAAGAATGATGAATGTATATGCGGATTTTGTTCAGAACTTCATGGCTATTCCAGTTGTTAAAGGGCTTAAAACAGAATCTGAGCGATTTGCAGGAGCAGAAGAGACATATTGTATTGAAGCATTAATGCAAGATGGAAAAGCGCTACAAGCAGGAACATCTCACTTTTTAGGTCAAAATTTTGCAAAAGCATTTGATGTTAAATTTGCAAATCAAGAAGGAAAGCAAGAGTATGTTTGGGGAACTTCTTGGGGTGTCTCGACCAGATTAATGGGAGCTTTAGTAATGACACATTCAGATGATAATGGTTTGGTTTTACCACCTAACTTAGCGCCTATTCAAGTTGTAATTGTGCCAATACATAAAACAGATGAACAGTTAAAAGCTATTTCTGATCAAGTTGATGAATTAGTTGTTTCTTTGAGAAAATTAGGTATTTCTGTTAAATATGATGATAGAACAACTCATAAACCAGGATTTAAATTTGCAGAATGGGAATTAAAAGGAGTTCCATTGAGAATTGCGATTGGTCCAAAGGATTTAGAAAACGGAACTTATGAGGTTGCAAGAAGGGATATTCTTACAAAAGAAGTAGTTTCTAAGGATGGAATTGAGAATTTTATAAAAAATAAATTAAATCAAATTCAAGAGGAATTATTTAACAAAGCAATTGATTATCGAACAGAGCATACGACAGAAGTAAATGATTTTGAAGAATTTAAGACTGTTTTGGAGTCAAAAGGAGGCTTTATTTCGGCTCATTGGGATGGTACTTCAGAAACAGAAGAGAAGATAAAAGACTTAACAAAAGCAACAATAAGATGTATTCCTTTAGATAGGGTAGAAGAGGCTGGAAGCTGCGTGTTTACTGGGAATCCGTCTGTTGGAAGAGTACTTTTTGCTAAGGCATATTAAGAAAAATGAAAAAAAAATAAAAAAAGTTTGCTTCACTATTGCAAGAATAAAAAATTGTTGTATTTTTGCATCCGCATTAGAGAAACAAATGGTCCGTTCGTCTAGGGGTTAGGACGCCAGGTTTTCATCCTGGTAACACGGGTTCGATTCCCGTACGGACTACAAAATCTCAATGGCCCGTTCGTCTATCGGTTAGGACGCCAGGTTTTCATCCTGGTAAGAGGGGTTCGATTCCCCTACGGGCTACAAATTAAGTTTTATAAAATAAAAGTTCAGTGTCTCAAATTTTTATTTTATTAGTTAAAACCAAAGTGATTGTTTACACAATTGTGGGAGGTTTTTCTTTTTTAACTAGTAGTTTATAATAATTATTACACTTAAAAAGAAACAAAATGGCAAATCATAAGTCAGCTTTAAAAAGAATTAGAAGTAACGAAAAAAGAAGAGTTTTAAATAGATATCAGCATAAAACTACTCGTAATGCTATAAAAGCACTACGTTTAGCTACTGATAAAAATGATGCTGTTGCTAAATTACCATTAGTTATTTCAATGATTGATAAATTAGCAAAAAAGAATATTATTCATTCTAATAAAGCTTCAAACTTAAAATCAAAATTAACAAGATTCGTAGCTTCTTTATAATAGCTAATCTTGATAAAATATTACAAAGCTCTCTTTATGAGAGCTTTTTTTATGAATAAAAATGAGGATATAACAATTTAGTTAATTATTATATAGTGTTTTATCCAAAAATAAAGTTTACTTTTGCACCTTGAAAAAAATATAGCATGACACCAATTAGAAACATTGCAATTATTGCACACGTTGACCACGGAAAGACAACTTTGGTTGACAAAATTATGTATCACTGTCAACTGTTTCGTGAAAACGAAAACACAGGAGACTTGATATTGGATAACAATGATTTAGAGCGTGAAAGAGGAATTACTATCACATCTAAAAATGTGTCAGTTACCTACAAAGGTACTAAGATTAACATTATTGATACTCCAGGTCACGCGGATTTTGGTGGTGAAGTAGAGAGAGTATTAAACATGGCTGATGGTGTATGTCTTTTAGTAGATGCATTTGAAGGTCCTATGCCCCAAACTCGTTTTGTACTTCAAAAGGCTATTGATTTAGGATTAAAACCTTGTGTAGTAATTAATAAAGTTGATAAAGAAAATTGTACTCCAGAGGAGGTTCATGAAAAAGTTTTTGACTTAATGTTTGAATTAGGAGCTACAGAAGAACAATTAGATTTCCCAACAGTTTATGGTTCTGCTAAAAACAATTGGATGTCTGATGATTGGAAAAATCAAACTACTAATATTGAACCACTTTTAGATATGGTTATTGAGAATGTTCCTGCACCAAAAGTGTCAGAAGGAACTCCTCAAATGTTAATTACATCTTTAGACTTTTCTAGTTTTACAGGACGTATCGCTATTGGACGTTTAGAAAGAGGTATCTTAAGAGAAGGAATGCCTATTTCATTAGTAAAAAGAGATGGGAAAGTTATTAAATCTAGAATTAAAGAATTACATACTTTTGAAGGACTTGGACGTAGAAAAGTAGAAGAAGTAGTTGCTGGAGATATTTGTGCAATTGTAGGTGTTGAAGGATTTGAAATTGGTGATACTATCGCTGATTTTGAAAACCCAGAGGCATTACAAACAATTGCTATTGATGAGCCAACAATGAGTATGTTGTTTACAATTAATGATTCTCCTTTCTTTGGTAAAGAAGGGAAATTTGTAACATCTCGTCATATTAAAGATAGATTAACTAAAGAATTAGAGAAAAACCTTGCTTTAAAAGTAGGTGAAACAGATTCTGCTGATAAATTTATGGTTTTTGGACGTGGAGTACTTCACTTATCAGTTCTTATTGAAACAATGAGAAGAGAAGGATATGAATTACAAATTGGACAACCACAAGTTATTATCAAAGAAATTGATGGTGTAAAATGTGAACCAATTGAAGAATTAACAATTGATTTACCAGAAAATTTATCTGGAAGAGCGGTAGAATTTGTTTCTATTCGTAAAGGAGAAATGTTAAGTATGGAAGGTAAAGGAGAGCGTATGGTTGTGAAATTTAATATTCCATCTCGTGGAATTATCGGATTACGTAATCAATTGCTTACTGCTACTGCTGGTGAGGCTATTATGGCACACCGTTTTATAGGATACGAACCATTTAAAGGAGAAATTCCTGGACGTAATAATGGATCTTTAATCTCTATGGAAAACGGAAAAGCAATTCCTTATTCTATTGATAAATTACAAGATAGAGGTAAATTCTTTGTTGATCCTAATGAAGATATTTATGAAGGTCAAGTTATTGGAGAAAACACTCGTAGCGATGATATGACTGTAAATGTTACTAAAACGAAAAAACTTTCTAACGTACGTTCTTCTGGAGCTGATGATAAAGCAAGAATTATTCCTGCAATCAAATTCTCATTAGAAGAAGCATTAGAATATATTCAAAAAGATGAATATGTTGAAGTAACACCTAAATCATTACGTTTACGTAAGATTTATTTAAATGAGAATGATAGAAAACGTTTTAAATTATAATAGTTTAAATGTTTTTATAAAAATAGTATTTTTAAACCACCCGTTTTTACGAGGTGGTTTTTTATTTAAAATTAAAAATTATGGAAATTAAATTAAAATTTGGTATTGATAAGCTTCTTTTTGGTATGAAACAAAAAGATGTAGAAGCAATATATGGTAGACCAAGTAAACAATATATTGATGAAGAAGAGAATGTTGTATATGTTTATGATGAACATAAAATGAGGTTAACCTTTTATGATGAAGAAGAATTGAGATTGGGATATATTACTTCAATACATCAGAATCTAGAATTATTTGGTCAAAAAATAATTGGTCAAAAATGGAAAGATGTTAAAGTATTATTTTCAAATAATAAAATGACTCAATATGAAACTGAAATAGTTGATGGAACTGAAAATTACTTCTTTGAAGATAATTGGATTTTCGTAAATGTTGATTATAATGAAGTTTTTAAAATAGAGATAGGAGCTGTTTTTAATAACAGCGATGAGTTTGATTGGAAATTTTAAATATAAAATTTTAAATAATTAGCACTTATTTTTATAAAAAGAAGAGATATTTTTATAAAAATAAGTGCTAATTACTTTTAATGCAAAAAGTGAAATTACATTATTTTAATTAAATCTAAATAAATATATTTGTAGAAAATAAATTACAATGCTATTCTATAATAAATTATTTATAATTTTTAGTGTAATCTTCTGCTTACCGTTATTTTCTCAAAACAACTCTAGTGGCTTTTTAAAAGGTGAAGTAATTCTTAATACAAGTGAAATTGTTATTGGAGCTCATATTATATTAACAGGAAATTCAATAATAAAAGAAACAGTAACAGATATTGATGGTCATTATGAAATAAATAAAATACCTTATGGTGTTTATGAATTAAAAATTCAATCTCTTGATGCAAAGCCAAAAAGTATACAAATAACTATTGATAAAGGAATAGAAGAAGTTAATATTACTTTAGAGGCTACAGAAATTCAACAATTAAATGAAGTAGAACTACAATCAAAATCATATAAAAGGAAGATTGAAGAAAAAGGATTCGCAGTTAACATAATTGAAACTGAAAAAGCAGCTTTACAATCTATTCAAGTAAATGAGCTTTTAGACCAAAGTGCTGGTATTAGAGTTAGACAATCAGGAGGTTTGGGATCACGTACAAACTACATCTTGAATGGAATGTCTGGAAATTCAGTTAAAATTTTTATAGATGGAGTTCCTATTCGAAATTTTGGACCTTCATTTTCATTAAATAGTATTCCACCATCTATGATTAAACGTATTGAAGTTTATAAAGGTGTG
This sequence comes from Flavobacterium sediminilitoris, assembly GCF_023008245.1. Lineage (NCBI taxonomy): Bacteria > Pseudomonadati > Bacteroidota > Flavobacteriia > Flavobacteriales > Flavobacteriaceae > Flavobacterium > Flavobacterium sediminilitoris. The sequence goes on along the minus strand of NZ_CP090145.1, from coordinate 3,826,335 downwards.
GTGCCAGCTCATTTATCAGATGATGCTATGGGTGGAGCTATTAACATTGTTTTGAACACGAGTTTAAAAAATAATTTAACAGTTTCTACTTCTGCTGGTTCATTCGGAACATATAGAATTGATGCAAATGGAGCTCATAGAAATAATAAAAATGGCTTAACTGTTAAAGGAGCTGCTTTTTTGAATTATGCAGATAACGATTATAAAGTTTGGGGTGATCAGGTTGCAGTTCAACTTTCTCCAGGAACACCTGATGTATATATTGAAGCAAAGAGATTTCATGATAGATATCGCTCACAAGGAGCTAAAGCCGAATTTGGATATACAGATGTAAAATGGGCTGATAAACTTATGTTTGGAACATTGCTTTCTCATATGGATAAGCAAGTACAAACAGGAGCTACTATGGAAGTAGTTTATGGAAATAGACACTATACTCAAAACACTAATATGCTTAGTTTAGATTATGCAAAAAAGAATGTTTTTGAAAACTTTGATGTAAGTACTTTTATTTCTTATTCAAAACTTAACAGAAAAACAATTGACACTATAGCTACTCAATATAGCTGGTTAGGACATCCAACGTATTATTTTGGAAACCCTGATTCTTGGGCGTCAGGGGCTGAAGCAGGTAGGCCTACACTTCAAAAAGATATTGATAAAGCAATTAATACTCGAACTAATTTTACATATAATTTTAGTAATCAGAATAAAATACAATTAAATCATTTATTAAATAGATTTACTAGAAATTCAGATGATCCAAGACTTTCTATAGCTGAAAATAGTTTGAAAGAACAGAGGGAATATATGAAAAATGTATTGTCATTTTCTGTTGAAAATAATTTTTTTGAGGATAAGTTAAAAACAAATGTGTTTACTAAATATTATTTGATGGATCGCACATCAAAAATTAGAACTCGTACAGGAAATCAATCAAATTCTACACTTCTTTTAAAAGAAAATAATACGAAAACTGATGATTTTGGTTTTGGAGGAGCTATTTCGTATTTAATAAGTAATAACCTTATGGTTTTTGGTTCCGCAGAAAAAGCTGTTCGTTTGCCTGAGGCAGAAGAAGTATTTGGAAATGTTGCAGAAAATATAAATGCAGCAGCTGAATTACAATCGGAAAAAAGTAATAATTATAATTTAGGTTTTTCAATAACTAATGTACAGTTTAAAAATCACACATTTGGTTTTACAATAAATAGCTTCATTAGAGATACTCAAGATTTAATAATGCAACTTCCAGTTGGAAATTTTGAAGAGTTTTTTTTAAATCGAAATGTAGGAAAAATTTATACCAAAGGTTTTGATGTTGAAATGAACTATGATTTTAATAAGATGATATATTTTAATGCAAGTACTTCAATTTTTGATGCTCGCGATTATAATGTAACATTTAATAATAATGGAGTACCCATAACTCCTTCTTATGAACGATTATCCAATACGCCTTATTTTACAATGAATTATAACTTACGTTTTGATAAAATGAACTTAATTCAAGACAAGTCAAGATTCTCTTTTTTTACTAACTTATTATATGTTCATGAATTTTTTAGGCATGGTAATACTTTAGGAGGCGCAGGAAAAACAATAATTCCAACACAGTATGTTTTTGATATGGGAGTTGCTTATACTTTTCCAAATAAAAAGTTAACATTTAGTTTAGATGCAAAAAATATTTTAAATAAACAGCTTTTCGATAATTATGCTCTACAAAAACCAGGTAGAGGTTTTTACGGAAAATTAACATATTCAATTTTATAAATAATTTAAAATAATTAGTATGAATTTCAATTTTAAAAAATTATTCCAATTAAGTTTGCTATCAACTTTAGCAATATCAATAACTTCATGTAGTGATGACGATTCTTCTTCAGCTCCAACAACTAATAATTCGGCTTATAAAACCTATCATTTAGTTTTAGGACAAGGATCTACAGGTAATTCAGCAACATATACTCAAGGCGTAACGGTTGAAGACATGATGAATCCAAATAAAACTTTTTCGTTTAATGGTTATGGGTTTGAAGTACCATCTACTAGAACAGCTAGAGTTTATGCTTCTAATGATGGTAATACATTATATAATTTAAATTATGGAGGAGGAGCAGTAGCAAAATATAATTATAATGGTGGACAAGATTATTCTTTAAGTTTAAATACGGATGTTCAGGCGGTTATGGGTACTGCTAATCCACGTTGGACAAAAATTAATGATCAGTATGCAATGCTACAGGCTGTGGCTACTGAAAACTTATATGATGCTTCTGGTTTAGTTTATGAAAGAACTAAAGCGACAGTAACATTAGCTCTAGTTGACTTAAATACAATGTCAGTTACACAAAATGCATCATTTGAATATCCTTGGGAACCAGTAGAGGCTAGTGAAGGAATCCATGTATTTCGTATTGACGCACCAGTTGTAGCAAATGGTAAGTTATATTATGGAGTAATGAAAAGAAATTATGACCCTTTAACAAGTTCTAATGAAACAATGGTATATAATAATGTAGAAACGTTGGTTGTTGATTACCCTTCATTACAAAATCCTACAACTATTTCTACAACTGATGCAGCAGGTTCTTCAAACGGATATAGAACACCAGTAGCACATAAAGATGAAAATGAAGATACTTATCAATTAGTTACATCTGGTGGTGCTTCAATTGTGAAAATTAGTAATGGAAATTATGATGCATCTTACGGGAAATTTGATATTGCAGCTTTATTAAATCACGGAGCAGAAGCTAATACTGGTTGGTTTTATGTAGGTAATGGTATTGGATATGTTCCCGTATTAAATACAGATGCAGGAGATAGCTCAAGTTCAAATTGGCATTTGGTTCGTGTTGATCTTTACAACAAAACGGCTGTTAAAATAAATATTTCATTTAATATGTGGTTACGTCAATATCAATGGGCAAGTGTGATTGATGGAAAATTATTTATGGCATTAACTCCACTAGGTGGTAATGGAAATATTTACATTTTTGATCCTACATCAACTTCTGAAAATGGCTATACAATAGGAGCAAGTTTAGAAACAGGTGTTGACGCTTTCTACTTAGGGATTTTTTAACTTTAATACTAAATAATTTTAGTAGACTCATATATATATGAGTCTACTTTTAATATAAAATCAAACAATTATGAAAAAAATATTTTTTACAGTTTTAGTAACAGCAATATTACTTACTTCATGTAACTCTGAAAATGGTAAAAGAAGAGGAATCAATTATGATGAACTTAAAAAAGAACTTGCGCTATCTGAAGAACAAACGACACAATTTGATGAAGTTATAGAAAAATATATAAAAATAGCAGAAGAAAATAGGTCAGCTATTAAAGCTTCGGGTGAAAAAATGGATCGTGTTGAGGCATTTAAGAAAATGGAAGAGCGTAATGCACAACAAGAGCAAGAAGTTTCCACTTTTTTAAATGAAGATCAAATGCAAAAATATACGGAGTTCATGGATAAAAACAGCCGTAAAAGACCAAGATATAACGATAAGGTTTTAGCTGAAATTAAAACTAAGTTAGCTTTAACAGACGAGCAATCTAAAGTTTTAGAAGCAGCTAACAATGCATTTGAAAAATCATATCATGATGCACACGATATTTATCATGGAAATTCTGAATTAGCTAAAGAATATTGGGTAAAATTTGATAAAGAAAGAAAAAATGCTTTGAAGCAATATTTATCTGAGGAGCAATATACTGAATTTTTGAAAATTGTTAAAAATCAGGATTTTAAAGATAAAGAATAAATTTGTTTAATAACAAAAGACGCAATACACCAAGATTGCGTCTTTTTCCTTTTTATATGAAAATTAAAAAAGCGTTACTTAGAAAAAAGCGTAAAAAAGAATCATGGTTCAAATATGGTATGGCAATTCTCCATTTGTGGCTAGGTTTGCTTTCATCTATAGTTGTTCTTATTGTATGTTTAACAGGTAGTATTTATGCTTTTAAAAATCAAATAAACGATTTTTATAACCGAGAAAAAGTTTTTGTTACAACACCTAAAAACGATAGTATAAATATTGCTGCTATTGAGCATTTTTTTAAAAAGGAAGGCAATACTATTAAAACAATCGTTATTCCAGAATCTTCTAATAGAAGTTTGAGTATTAGTTATTCAGAAGAAAATTCGAGTTTTATAAAAACACAGTATTTTAATCCGTATACTTTTGATCTTTTAGGTTACAATAATAATAGATTAGATGATTTCTTTAAGCTTATTTTAGATATTCATAAAACTTTATTAATACCAAATATAGGCAAACAAATAGTAGGAATATCAACTATTATTTTTTGTTTATTATTATTGTCAGGTATTATTCTCTGGTTGCCTAAAACATTTCGTGACTTAAAGAATGGACTTACAATTAAATGGAAAGCAAAGTTTTATAGAATTAATTACGATTTACATAAAACATTCGGGTTTTATAGTTTTATAGTTTTATTATTTATAGCTCTAACAGGTTTATATATTACTTATCCTTGGATGAAAAATGTTTTTATTGTAAGTCTTGGCGGAAATCCTGTTCTTTCAAAAGGAGATGCTTTAGAAGAAAATGATGAACTTTCAGTTGACTTCAATGATATGTTAGCGAAAATGATGATTAAAGAAGATGATAAAAAAAGCTTAGAAAATGTTAAACCAATTTCATTTGATTCGATCTATAAATTAGCCAATAAAAAATTATCATATAAAGCAACAACTAGTATAGTAGCTCCAAATAAAGAAGATTCAGAATTTAGAATAACAAAGATAAATACTCAAAATTGGTTAGGAGCAATGTTGCCTGATGAACTTTCATTTGATAAAAAAGGAAATTTGAAACACATGCAAAAGTTTTCAGATAAACCATTACATAAGCAATTTATAGAGATTTCAAAACCATTACATACAGGCGAAATTTTGGGATGGAAAAGCGTCTTGTTCTATTTTTTGTTTACACTTATAGGCTGTTCATTACCTATAACGGGTTTTATAATTTGGTGGAAAAAACTGAAATAAGAAGATTACGTAAAATATTTTGTATAAAAAAAGAATCTCAAATATTGAGATTCTTTTTTTATTTTTAAAAATAGAGTTTTATTTTGATTGAGTTTCTAATAATTCAATTTCAAAAATTAGATTTGCATTTGGAGGAATAACTCCACCAGCTCCTTTTTCTCCATATCCTAAAGAAGAAGGAATAAAAACGATTGCTTTATCTCCAAGACTCATGTTGTGAATGCCTTCTAGGAAACCAGGAATTAATCCACCTTTGCTTCCATATTTAAAAGGAAAAGGTAAATATCCTTTTTGACTTGCTCTATTTTGGTCAAATTTGCCATATTTCTTGCTTACTTCTTCATAACTACTATCAAACAGTTTCCCGTCTTCAAAATAACCAGAATAATGAACATAAACCTGAGCACCATCAGTTGGCTTAGTGTTATTTCCTTTTTCAGTAATAATATACTCTAATCCAGAAGCAAGTTTTATAGCTTTTTCTTTATTTGCTGTAAAATAAGCTGCTTTTTCTTTATTCATAACAACTAGTTTTTCTTCTAGTTCTTTTCTTTTTTGAGCTTCAATCTCAGCTTGTTTTTTTCTATTTGCTTCTTGGATTGCAGTTATTTTTTCTTTATTTTCATTGTTTAAAGCAGTTATTCTTTTATCTTCAGCTTCTTTGTTGTCCATATAATTTTTGAAAATCTTTTCAGCTTTGAATTTTTTTGCAGCTTTTCCATTTTTAATAATAGTAATATTTTCAATAATATCATTTTGAACAATCGCATTAACTACATCTTGTCCTTCAATAACATGTCCAAAAACAGTGTGTTTTCCATCTAACCAAGGTGTCTCTTTATGAGTAATAAAAAATTGACTTCCATTTGTTCCTGCTCCAGCGTTTGCCATTGATAATATGCCTGCTTTATCATGAATTAAATCAGAAATTTCATCAATAAATTTATATCCTGGTCCACCAGAACCAGTTCCATCAGGATCACCACCTTGAATCATAAAATCTGAAATTACTCGGTGAAATTTTAATCCATTATAGAAAGGTTTTCCTTTTAATTTTTCATCAACAGAAGTGTTTTTTCCTTCGACTAAAGCGACAAAATTAGCAACTGTGATAGGTGTTTTTTCAAATTCTAATTGTAAAACTATTTTCCCTTTTGAAGTATTAATTTCAGCAAATAAACCGTCTGTTTTTTGAGCTAATACTGTAAAAAAAGGTGTTAATAATAAAGTTAATAGTACTACGATTCTTTTTGTATTCATTTTTTAGTGTATTAATTTGGTAAATTCTCAAGCATTTCAATTTCAAAAATAATATCTGCATTTGGAGGAATTACATTTCCAGCACCTTGTGAGCCATATCCTAAATTTGAAGGAATATAAACTATAGCTTTGTCTCCGTAAGACATTAATTCTAATGCTTCAATAAAACCAGCAATTAAGCCTTGCTTGTCTCCATATTTAAAAGGGAAAGGTTTATAAGCTCCTTGTTGTGCTCTATTAGGATCTAGTTTGCCAAAAGTTTTAGACACATCTTCATAATTAGAATCAAATAATTCACCATTTTGAAGGAATCCAGCATAATTGATATATACTTGTGTTTCCTTTTTTGGTTTTTTTCCTTCTCCTTTTGAAATTATTTTATAAATTAAACCTGTTTTTGTTTTTGTTCCGTCTAATTTTAATTGTTCAATTTCCACAGCTTTGTCAGCTTTTGCTTTTTCAACCTTTAAAGCTTCTTTCTTTTGTATTTCAGCTTCTTTTTTCTGCTCTTCAGCTTCTATTGAATAATAGTCTTTAAAGATTTTTACAGCATCAAATTTTTTAGCATCAGTTCCTTTTTTTACAATTGTAATTTTTTCAATAATGTCATCTTGTGCTATAGAATCTACAACTTCTTTTCCTTCTATTACTTCTCCAAAAACAGTATGCATGTTATCTAACCATGGTGTTTCTTTATGTGTAATGAAAAATTGGCTACCATTTGTTCCAGGTCCAGCATTTGCCATAGAAAGTATTCCACCTTTACTATGTTTTAAATCAGGATGAAATTCATCTTTAAATTTATAACCTGGTCCACCAGAACCATCACCTAGTGGATCACCACCTTGAATCATGAAATCTGGAATTACTCGGTGAAATTTTAATCCATCATAGAAAGGTTTTCCTTTAAATTGATCCTCTACAAATGGGTTTTTCCCTTCTGCTAAAGAAACAAAATTGGCAACTGTAATAGGTGTTTTTTCAAATTCTAATTTTAAAATAATTGATCCTTTGTTTGTTGTAATGTCGGCATACATTCCTTCTTCTAGTTTTGAATATGGATCTGTGCACGATGTAAAAATGGCAAATAAGCCAAATACTAGACTTGTTAAGTGTTTCATGTTTGTAAAATTATTTTTGTGTAGTATCTTGTTTTAAATCATTAAGACTTACGGTGCAAATTAATGGTTCGTTTGGATTTATTCTATTATCATCTCCATGATAACCAAATGCCATATGAGATGGAAATATAAATGTAACTGTTTCTCCTTTTTTCATTAATTTGATTCCATCTCTAAGTCCCATCATAATATTTTGCTTGTCAACAATATATTTTTGAGGTTTTAAATCTTCTTTTGAATAAATTGCAGTGTTATTAATACTATTTATCTCATAGTCAAAGTAAGCAATGTCGCCTTTTTTTGGATGAAGGGTGTTTTCTTCTATTTTTACTATATACTTATACCAATATCCTTTTTTTGAAGCAATATATTGTTTTAATGTGTCTTTCTTTATTATAGCGTCTATTAGTTTTTCTTCTTTTGCAATTAGTATTTTATTGCGTTCAATAGATTCTTTAATAAAATTACCATTTGTCTGAGAAATGGGTTTTCTGGCTTGCTGTTGAGAACAACTTATAAAAAAGATACTAATTATAAGTAATGGGAAGATTTTCATTTTCATTTTTTTTCTTTTGCTAAAATAGCAATAAATTGTTTTACTGTTTCTTCTAAGTTAGAAAAAGATTTTCCACCTGCTGCATTTATATGTCCGCCTCCATTAAAATGATTTCGTGCAAATTCATTTACATCAAAACCACCTTGTGAACGGAAAGAGATTTTTATAATTCCTTCTTCTTTATTTTCAATAAATATAGCCGTTACTATAATTCCCTCTATACTTAATCCATAATTAACAATACCTTCTGTGTCTCCTTTTTTGTAATTAAAAGAGTCAAGTTCTTCTTGGCTAAGGGTAATATAAGATGCTTTAAGTTCGGGTAAAACTTTTAGATTTTGCAATGCTTTTCCAAGAAGTTGTAGTCGAGTATAACTAGAGTTATCAAAAAGAGCGCTATGTATTTCACTATTATTAGCTCCTTTGTCTATTAAATCGGCAACGCATTTGTGTGTATCTGATGTTGTTTTTGGAAATCGAAAACTTCCAGAATCTGTTACGATACCTGTGTATAAGCATGTTGCAATTTCTTTATTAATTAAATGATTATAGCCTAATATGTTTATGAAGTCGTAAACCATTTGGCATGTTGAACCATAATTAACATCTGAAAAAGTATATTTAGCATAATCATCAGGTAATTGATGATGGTCGATCATCATCATTGGGTTTGTTAGAGTTTCCAATGTTTTTTGCATAGCATCACCTGTTCTGTGTAAAGCATTAAAATCTAATGTAAATATTAAATCACTTTTTTGTAGTATAGGTAGTGCTTTATCATATTCTCTTTCAAAAATAACAACTTTATTAGTGTCAGGTAACCATGCTAAAAAATCAGGAAATTCATTAGGAGAAATGAATACTACTTCATGATTTAGTTGTTTTAAAAAATGTAGAAGACCTAATGAAGACCCCATTGCATCGCCATCGGGATTTCTATGTGCGGTTATCGTTATTTTTTTTGGAGAACTAAGGAAAGATTTTATTTCTGATATTTCTTTTTCTTGTAGCATTCTATTGTATTAAATGTATTTTTTATTTCTGTAAAACGTGGTATCAATATTTATTGATACCACGTTTATGAAATTAATTATTCTATATTTTTATTTATCTTTTCAATGAAAAATGACTTTTTACTATTTTTCCGTTTGTTAATTTTAAAACAAACCAATAATCTCCTGAAGGTAATGGTTTTTCATTAAAAGTTCCATCCCAACCATTTCCTTCTGGTGAAATTTCTTTTAATAGTTTTCCATACCTATCAAATATGTATATTTTACTATTTTCTAAACCTCTTTTTTCTAGATTCTTAATTTTCCATGTATCATTATAGCCATCACCATTTGGTGTGAAAAATTTTGGAAAATCTATTATGTAAAATATTTGTGTAGCAATACCACACCCTCTAATGTCTTTTACGAAAACGGTATATTCGTTTGCAATTAAATTTTCAAATACATTTGAAGCTTGATAGTTGATTCCATTTAATGAAAAAACATATTCACCAGAACCAGGAGCGATAATTGTAGCTATATTATTATCTGAAATATCCTCAATATTAATACTTTGAATTGTAGCTATTCCAGAGCTAATAATTGTAAATGTTTTTGTTTTAAAACATCCTGTTGCATTTTCTAGTATCACTTTATATGTTCCAGATTCTGTAATGGTAATCGTTTGTGATGTTTGATTAGGGGTTGTATCCCAAGAATAAGAAGAAAAACCACTTCCAGCATCTAAAGTCATAGTTGTTCCTTCACATAAATAGAAAGTCTCATCTGTAATAACTTCATTAAAAGTATTGATGTTTAATACTACAGGAATATTTCCATAACAATTTATATTTGATGTTCTAGCATATATTGTTTGTTGGAATGGAGTTGTATTTCTGTAATTTAGAGGTAATGGAGTAGTTGAAGTAGTACTTTCGTAAAAGGCAACTTGATAATTTGTAGGTAAACTTGGAAATAATTCAGGAATTATAGCATTAAGATCAAAAGTTCTAATGCCATCTTGTTCACCTTCATAGTCACATTCTGTAAATTCATCTTCACCAATAACTAATTCAGGAGCAAACTCTAAATTTATTTTAGACGTATTTGTACATGTTGCATTATATACTAAATCTACAGAGTATTCTCCAATTTGAGTATCATTATAAGGAGGATTTAAGGTTAGGGTTGGATTAGTTTCATTAGGAATAGGGTTTCCAGCAAAATACCATTGGTAAGATTGTACATTTGCAGTTGTAGCGTCAAGAGTTAAAATTTCATCTGGGCATACAGGGTTTCCAGTTGCAATTGACCTATCATCTCCTAAGTTTACTCCTAAGTTAAAACTTCCACCTTTAAGAAAAATAGCAGAATCAAAACGACCATCATCTTCATCAGCAATTACAAGTTTTATATGATATGTTGTTCCTGGGATAACATCTGCTTGAGCTGTTAATATAATTGTTTGTCCGTTATAAACTGTTGGATGTTCAACCCCATTAAAAGCATCAAAATATTGTTCATTTTGAGCAGGACAACCTCCTGATGCATTTATAGCAGGATGTACAGTAGTAACTTTTACAGGTATTGATGTTCCAGGAATCAAAGCTAGGTTTTGATAAGGTTGATTTGCTTCTTTTAATAAAAATGCAAAAGCATCTGAATATACACAAGGAAAGTTTGTATTGGCTTCATATTCTTCGGAAGAGAAGATATAATCAAAACTAATTTTATTGCCTAATGGAACAAAATCAAATTCTAAAATTGTTGCATTGTTTGAGGCTACATTAAGTGTTTGATCTAAATCTGCATCACCTGTCCATCCACTCAAATTGCTATCTGCCCTAGGTGTTGTTGGTCCTGGAGCTTCAGAAACTTTACCAGTACTAAGGATAATTCCATCTTGAAAAGGGAATGTTGTACCTGTTCCATTAAAATATCCGTATGATTTTTCACCACTTGCAAAATTTCCTCCAATAACACTAACATTGCTGATTGAGGCACAAGTACTATTGATTAGAACATCTCTAATCAGTTCCTCTGCGGTATATGTTTCATCAACGGTTATATATTGTGCTATGTTTTTTTGAAAAAAGAAAAATGTAAAAAGTATAAAGAAATATCTCATTTGTAAATTGTATAACATTTACAAATATACTATAAATCTCTTTTTTTCAATATCCAATATGATAAATAAATAAATATTATGGTCCAAATTATTACAATTAAAACACCTCCAAAATGAACCCCGTAATCTCTTGCTATTTCTTCACCAGTAATTGTGGTTTCGATATTTTTGATTGCAGATAGCCTTGTAAAAGGTGCCTTTATAAGATTACTCATTGATTCTAAGGGGAAGAATTGATTTATTTTTTCATATATATCAGTATTTGGGAAAATCTTCCATCGTAGTATTCCAGATACAATTGACTCAATTATAGTCCAAATTAATAGAAAACCTATAGCAAATGCACTTCTCTTAACTAATATGCCTAAAAATAAGCAAAAAGAGAAAAAGCCAACTAATTTTATGAAGAATGCTAATAAGTAATCTAAATCGGAAAATACAATTGAAATTTCAGTGTAGGAAGAAAATGAGTAGCCTAAAAGCAATGACATTATGAAAATGAATAAGGTAGATGCTAATGCAAAAGCTATTACCATTAAAAATTTTGATAGTACAAACTCTTTTTTACTAATTCCATCAATTAAATTTTGTTTTAATGTACCATAGCTATATTCATTTGCCATCATTGAAACAATAACAATAGCTAAAAATAATTTAAAAATGGAGGCAATATAGGTATTAAAATGCCAAATAAAAGGAAAGTTAAAAATACCTTGTTCTGCAATATGTAATCTAAAAGTTCCAAAATCGAACTTTATTGATGCGATAAGTGCAATGAAAGATAAAAGAATAAAATAGGTTAAAATTAAAAACTTACTAGCTCTATTTTTATATAATTTTTGGAATTCTATTGAAATTAATCGTGTCATCTTTCTATTTGTTATTTGTTAATTCTAGGAATTGTTCTTCAAGGCTGTTTTTTCTTTTTACTAAGTGTTGTAAAATAATTCCATTTTCAAATAAATATTGGTTTAGTTCTTTTGCTTCAAGATTTTCTTTTAGATATACAATTAATTTTTCTTCCTCTTCTTTAATAGTATCAACAGCATTATGTTTAAATAAAGTTTGTTTTAATACTATATTGTTTTCTGATTTTAGTTCGAAGAATCCTTCACTTGATAACATGCTGTCTACAGAACCTTGATAAAGCATTTCACCATGTCTTAGCACTACAACATGGCTACATACTTTTTCAACCTCGTCTAATAAATGTGAAGCTAATAAGATTGTGGTTCCTTGTGAAGCAATAAGTTTTATTAAATCTCTTATTTGTCTAATTCCTTGTGGATCTAAACCGTTTGTGGGCTCGTCAAGTATTAATATTTCAGGATCATTTAATAGTGCTGAAGCAATAGCTAAACGTTGTTTCATCCCTAAAGAAAACGTTCTGAATTTGCTGTCTTTTCGTTCTATTAATCCTACTAATTCTAGTTTTTCTTGTGCTTTTGTGTATGAAATACCTTTTATCTTACAAACTAATTTTAAGTTTTCTTCAGCTGTCATGTAAGGATAAAAATTTGGTCTTTCAATGATAGCACCTACTTTTTTTAAAGCATCATGTGTTTCTAGATCACCATTAAACCATTGATATTCTCCAGAAGTTTTGTTAACAACGTTTAGTACGATGCCTAGTGTTGTTGATTTTCCAGATCCATTAGGACCTAAAATACCGTATACATTTCCTTTATAAATTTCAAAAGACACGTTTTTTACTGCGTGAACTCTCTTATTGAAAATTTTATTGAGATTTTTTATTGTAAGTATTGTTTCCAAAATTGCTTGTATTTATATGTACAAGACGATAGAATGGAAGTATTGTTACAAATAATTTCTTATAAAATTTAGAATTAATTTATTTTTCTGTAGAAAATATGATGAAATGAATACTGTTAAAATCCTTCAAAAACACCTAGTCCGAATAATGCGAAGTCATATTTTACAGGATCATTAGGGTCTAATTTTCGTAAATTTGTATCAAGTTCAAGGAGTGCTTTTGCATCATTTTGCTTACGAGTAAGTAAGTTTAATTTTCGACCAACATTACCCGAATGTACATCTAAAGGACACGAAAGAGTAGAAGGTGAAATTGTTTGCCAAATCCCAAAATCGACTCCTTTTTTATCATCTCTAACCATCCAGCGGAGAAACATGTTGATTCTTTTTGCTGCGGAATTATTTAAAGGATCTGAGACGTGCTTTGTTGTTCGTTGTTCGTGTGAAACTTCGAAAAATATCTTTTTAAATTCTGAAATACTTTTTTGGGTTGAATTATTTTCTATATGTTTTGAGAAGATAGCTTCTAATCCTTTATGGTTTTTGTAAATATTTTCTAATGCTTTTATGAATGTTTTGGCATCTAAACTATTAAATGTTCTATGAACAAAATTGTCTAGTTTTTCCAAATCATTTTCAGAGTGAGACATAATGAAGTCGTAAGGTGAATTTCCTAATGCATTCATCAATTTTGTAGCACTATTAATAATCATCTTTCTATTTCCCCAAGCTATTGTAGCAGCTAAAAAACCTGAAATTTCAATATCTTCCTTTAATGAATATTGATGAGGAATTTGAATTGGGTCAGATTCAATAAATTCAGGGTTGTTGTACAATTCAACTTTTTCGTCAAGAAATTCTTTGAGTTCAGATTGCGTCATAATAAAAATTAGGGATAATAGTTTTGATTTAAAAATTAGTCATTAGTTACTATTTTTCCATCAACCATAACTAGTTTTCTATCTGCCATATTCGCTAAATCTTGATTATGCGTTACAATAACAAAAGTTTGACCAAACTCATCTCTAAGTTTAAAAAATAGTTGGTGTAGGTTTTCTGCTGTATTTGTGTCTAAATTTCCAGAAGGTTCATCAGCAAAAATAACTGCTGGTTTGTTAATCAATGCTCTTGCAACAGCTACACGTTGTTGTTCTCCTCCTGAAAGTTCACTAGGTTTATGATCTATTCTATGCGATAATCCTAAATATTCTAATAGTTTTTTAGCTTCTTCTTCAACTTCTTTTTTATTTCTATTTGCTATTAAACCAGGAATATATACGTTTTCTAAAGCTGTGAATTCAGGTAATAATTGATGGAATTGAAATATGAATCCTAAATGTAGATTTCTAAATTTAGATAAGTTTTTATCATTCATTTTAGTAACATCTTCTTCATTAATTAATAAAGATGTACCTTCAAGAATAGATAGTTTGTCTAGTGTGCCTAAAATTTGTAAAAGTGTCGTTTTTCCTGCACCTGATGCGCCTACAATTGAAACTATTTCTCCTTTTTTGATATGTAAATCAACCCCTTTTAAAACATGTAGGTTGTCGTAGTATTTGTGTAAATTAGTTGCCTTAATCATGAGTTATCATTTGTACAAAGAAACCAATTTTTTTCTACTTATTAAATTTAATCGATATTGATTTTTATTTTATAAATGATAAATCGAGTTGAGTGATATTATTGTTTATTATATTTAATGTTATTTATTGAGCGAAAAGAATTAATGCTTTAAAAAGGATAAGAAATCAATTATGATATATGAACATTGTCTTTTTTTATGATAATTGGAAAAGATTGGTTATTTTGGCACTTATTTTGCTTTAGTAAAGATAATTAACGATTAAAATTTGTAAAATGGCTGAAGAAGTTCAAGTAATTACTAAACAGAAAGATTCTAGTAAGAAATCAAAATTGATACTAGGAATTCTTTTTGACTTAATAGGTATGATTTCTTATATTGTTCCATTATTTTCGGAAGTTATAGATGTTGTTTGGGCGCCTATTTCAGGCTTACTTTTAGTAACTATGTATAAAGGAACAACAGGAAAAGTGGCTGGTGTTATTGGTTTTATAGAAGAATTACTTCCAGGAGTAGATTTTATTCCAACATTTACTATAACTTGGATTTATCAATATGTAATTAAAAGAGAAGAGTAATAATTCTGAATTATTGTTTCTTTATTTTATCTTCAATAAAGTCTACAATGAATCCCATTTTCATTCTATTCAACATTTTTTTTTCAAATTCCCAAAAGAAAGGAAATTGTCCAAATATACTTCCTATAATAATTAATAAAACTTGATAAATAGGAAATATGAGTATAATTCGTAAAGGCCAATAAAGCCATAATGACATGCTTTCTTTTGTAATACCTAAAAAAGAAATAAATGGTTTAGATAAGTAAGCAGAAGAGGAACCTGTAATTGCAAAAACGATAAAAATGATTATTAGTTGTATGTTACTGGTTATATTCCAGCGTTCTTTTAACTTGTTCATATATAATAATTATAATCTGGCAGAGAATACTCCTAATTTTTGATTGTATTTTTGTTGAAAATAAACGAAATAATTAAAAAGCATATAGTTTACTTCGTAGCCATAATCTGTTGTGCTATTATAATCGATTTGCATTTCATAGAGATTACTGTCAAAATTAATAGGAGAATTGGCTCTTCTATTCCATTCAATAACCCAAGTTCTATTGCGTGCTTCTAAGTAATTTTGAGAATAAAAATTTCTAGGTCTTGCATTTGTGTTAAACCAATTAGAAAACCCAATATCTATTATTGTTATTTCATATTCAATTTCATCATTTGCAATTCTAATTGTATCATTTTCTAGTTTGGGATTTTCTTTATCAGAAAAACTTTTACTAGAATTACATGAGAGTGTAATTCCAATAATTATAAATAGTATGTAAACATATATTTTCATTTATTCTGTTTTTCCGATATAAAGATAAAAAAAAGCATCAACATAGTTGATGCTTTTAACATATCAAAAAAAGGGTATGATTTATTTTTTCCCGAAAAGACCTCCAAGAAAACCACCTAAACCTCCTTTTTTCTTTCCGCTAATTGCTGACATTGCGTCGCTAACATCTAATTTTCCATCACCATTTTGATCTAATACAGAAGTAAGTATAGAGTTGTTTCCTCCAGAACTTCCGCCTAGTAATCCTCCTAAAAGACCTCCTAATCCAGCAGAATCAGAAACGCCATTGTTTTTAGTTTGTTTTCCTAAATATCCCATAATGATAGGAGCAAGCATAGGTAGTATTTTTGAAATAATACTAGAATCTACTCCTGTATTTTGACTCAAGTTGTTTACAACATTATCTTGTTTACTTCCTAGTACATGACCAAGGATTTTTGATCCATCAGAAAAATCACCACCATTAAAAAAACCTCCTAAATTGTCAAGAATACTTCCATCATGTTTACCGCTTGTTAATGCTCCTAATAAATTAGACGCACCATCACCCGATGTAACATTGTCTTTCATTGCGCCTAATATTGCTGGTAATCCAGAAGAAACTACATTAGTTGCTTGTGAAGCATTTATACCTGTTTTTTCAGTGATGTTTCCTATGAGTTCTTTCCCCATATCACTGTTTAATAAATCTAAAATTCCAGACATGTTTATATAAATTAAGATTAAAGTTTAAAGTTACTATTTTTTTTTAACTATTTTTCATTAAACTGATAATCTGTTCTGCAAGTTCTGTGCCAATTCTATCCTGTGCTTCTAAAGTTGCTGCTCCAATGTGCGGTGTAAGTGAAACTTTAGGATGCATTAATACTCGCATTGCAGGTGTTGGTTCTTCTTCAAATACATCTAGTCCTGCGAAGAGTATTCTGTCTTCGTCTAGTGCTTCAATTAAGGCAACTTCATCAATAACTCCACCACGTGCAGCATTTACAATTCCTACATTGTCTTTCATTATTTTTAACTCATCTCTACCTATAATGTAGCCATTTTGAGAAGGAACATGTAATGTAATAAAATCAGAGTGTTTTAAAAGATCATCAATTGGTTCTGTTTTAATATCTACATTAATAAATTGTCCGTTGTAAAAATCAACTCTAATAACAGCTTCTCCAACATATTTATCTGAAGCAATAACTTTCATTCCTAATCCTAATGCAATTTTAGCTACTGCTTGACCAATTCTTCCAAATCCAATGATTCCAAGTGTTTTTCCTTTAAGTTCAATTCCGTTTGCATATGCTTTTTTAAGACCGTTAAAGTTAGTATCTCCTTCTAGCGGCATGTTTCTGTTTGAATCATATAGAAATCGAACACCTGTAAATAAATGAGCAAATACAAGTTCGGCAACACTTTCACTTGATGCTGCTGGAGTATTGATTACATGTATACCTTGTTGGCGTGCATAGTCTACATCTATATTATCCATTCCTACGCCACCACGACCTATTATTTTAAGACCAGGACAAGAATCAATTACATCTTTTTTAACCTTTGTAGCGCTTCGAACTAATATTACTTTTATATTATGAGTGTTTATAAAACTGGCAACTTGTTCTTGAGCTACTTTTGTAGTTATAACTTCAAACCCTGCTTTTTCTAATGTTTTTATACCTGTTTTAGAAATTCCGTCATTAGCTAATATCTTCATATTTGTGTTTTTGAGAGGAGTTAAAGATATACTTCCTCATAGTTATACTTTTAAATTTTGTTTTCTAGTTCTTTCATTACATTAACTAATACCTGAACACTTTCTATAGGTAAAGCATTATACATTGAAGCTCTATAGCCTCCTACAGATCGATGGCCGTTAATGCCAGAAATTCCTGCTTCTTTCCACATTGTATCAAATAATTCTTGATGTTCAGGGTTTTTTAATACAAATGTAGCATTCATTATACTTCTGTCTTCTTTTGATGCAACTCCAGTAAATAAAGGATTACGATCTATTTCACTGTACAAAATGTTTGCTTTTGTTTCATTAATTTTTTCAATTGCCGAGATTCCACCTATTTTTTTCAACCATTGTAAAGTTAATAAAGAAGTATAAACTGCAAACACAGGAGGAGTATTATACATACTCTCTTTAGTAATATGTTGTTGATAGTTTAATATGTTAGGAATATTCCTGTTTGTTTTTCCTAAAATTTCTTCTTTTACAATAATTAAAGTTGTTCCTGCTGGACCTATATTTTTTTGCGCACCAGCATAAATTAAATCAAAATTTGAGAAATCTAAAGATCTAGAAAAAATATCAGAGCTCATGTCGCAAACTATTGGAACATTAGTCTTTGGAAAATTTTTTATTTGTGTTCCAAAAATAGTATTGTTTGAGGTGCAATGAAAATAATTTGCATCTGATGGAATTTGATATTCTTTAGGAATATGATTATAGTTTTCTTCTTTAGATGAACCTACAATTACTGTTTCTCCAAAAGATTTAGCTTCTTTAATAGCACCATTTGCCCATGTTCCTGTGTCTAAATAGGCCGCTTTTCCTTCTACTTTCATTAAGTTGTATGGAACTCTTAAAAATTCTAAACTTGCACCACCTTGTAAAAATAATACTTGATAGCCTTTTCCTTCAAGATTTAAAAGTTCAAGGACTAGAGACCTAGCTTCTTCCATTACAGCAACAAAATCTTTACTTCTATGGGATATTTCTAATATTGAAAGTCCTGAATTGTTAAAGTTTAGTATAGCTTGTGATGCTTTTTCAAAAACTTCTTGAGGTAAAATGCATGGTCCTGCGCTGTAATTGTGTTTTTTCATTTGTGATAAAATAATGATTGTTTATTCTACAAATTTCGTGAATACACTTTATACAAACTATTAAAATTATTTAATAATTGTTTAATGTTATTAATAATTATTAACAATAACGTTTTCGAAATGTATTATAAATCAATTAAAAACTGAATTGTGTCAATATTATCTGCATAATCCCAAAGATTTGGTTTTTGCGTTTGACCAAAATTAACACTATTTGGAATTAGATTATTAGAAACAATACATTGAATTTGTTCAGCATCATTACTTAATTTTTTCTCAATTTCATCAATCGAGTTATAGTATTCGTAAAAAACAGAAGAAATAGGAGAGGAGTAGCTTTCATCTTCTTTTAGGGTTAGAAAACCATTATCAAGAAGTTTAAAATTACTCATTAGGTAAACAGCTTTGTTATAATCATAATTGTTAGCATATCTTTCATATTTAACAATGTCTTGAAATTCAAATATTGCATTAAAAAAAGCATCAAAATTATATCCTTTTGGAATGAAAATTTTAGAAACATTTCTGCAACCTAATCCAAAATATCTAAAAATGTCTTCTCCTAGTAAGAGAAGATCTTCTTTTGTTTCTTTACCTGTTAAAATAGCAACTGAATTTCTGTTTTTTCTAATGATGTTTGGCTTGTCTTTAAAATAATATTCAAAGTAACGAGCCGTGTTATTACTTCCTGTTGCAATTACAGCATCAAAGTTTTCAAGTTTACCTTCTATTAAGTTTATTTTTTCGTTAAATCTATAATCAATAGTGATAAGGTATTTAATTAAAAATTGAATTAAATAATGATCATTTGACGAGGTTTTGATTGTTACATTATGACCAGAAAGGAGTACAGACAAAAAATCATGAAACCCTACTAGTGGAATATTTCCAGCAAGAACTAATCCTACTGTTTTAGGAATACTATTTTTAAAATGATATGAAGACAACCATTTGTTTAAGTTTTCTTCTCGTAGTGCAATTGCCCATGATTGAATGGAAAAATATACGTTTTCAGGTGTGAACCAACCATTGTGTGATTGTGATAATTCAATTAAATTAATGAAATCATCATGAAATAAGTCATTGTTTTTTACAGCTTTGTTCTCTTGGTAATTATCTAAGTGAAATTGACTTAGGAATAGACCTAATTCTACAAAACTTTTTTTTATTTCATTTTGTAACATTTGTTTTTTGTTTTTAAATGGTTTACGTTGTATTTTTGCACAAAAATAAGTAATAAGTTATAAAGAGTGGGAGAAATCTAGAAGAATTCTTCAAACTTGAAAGACTTCAAATATAAAAACATGGCAATAAAGATAACTGACGAATGTATTAATTGTGGTGCATGTGAACCAGAATGTCCTAATACAGCAATATATGAAGGTGCAGACGATTGGAGATATAAAGATGGAACTAAATTATTAGGGAAGATTATCTTGCCTGACGGAACAGAAATTGATTCTGATGCTGCGCAAACTCCATTGTCTGATGACGTGTATTATATTGTACCAGGAAAATGTACAGAATGTAAAGGTTTTCATGAAGAGCCTCAATGTGCTGCGGTTTGTCCTGTAGACTGTTGTGTGCCAGATGAAGATCATGTTGAATCAGAAGAAACATTGCTTAATAGGCAATCGTTTTTACATAACGAATAATTTATTCCCTTCTAAAAGAAGGGATTTTTTTATATGCTAAAAAAGAAAATTCCGTTTAATATTGTTTTTGCATTTTTATTTTTAGGGTGTTTATCAACTAATTTTATCTGTAAAACATATACCTACATTGTTTCAACTAAATATGAAGGTAAAATCATCGATTTTAGCGGACCTTATACAACCATTTATCCTATTATAGAAATACTAGATGAAAATAATAATAAACAAATTCTTAAAAATGAGGAATGGTTTTATTTTTTTCAGGATGACCAGTTAAAATGGTATGAAAAAGACCTTAATAAAAGAGTAACAGTATTATATAATAAATCTAGAGGACGTTATGAATATGTTACGTTTTTAAACTATTGGATTACCATACGAGACCTATTAATTTGGTTTTGTGTTCTTTTTTTTGGTGTCATTTTTATTGAGATATTTCAAATTGTAATTTTTAGAGATTAGTTTAAAAATTTAAAAAATATTTCACCTGTTTTTTAGTTTGCTTCATTTCAACCATAATATAAGGCCTTTTACCGTTAGGCTTTGGTTAGTTAGTTTAATATTTGTTAAATTTGTTAAAATTGTTATTTAGAATGAGAAAAATATTATTACTTATTTTAGTTTTCTGTTCTTTAAATTGTTTATCGCAAGAAAAAGAAATTATTGTAGAGTTTATAGATACTGATACTCAGTTGCCTGTAGAAGAGGTTACTGTAACAGCATTAAGAACTAAAGAGAACTATGTGTCAAACGCAAATGGGATTGTCAAAATTAAATTAGAAAGACCATCTTATTTAGAAATAAATCACTCCTCTTACAAAAAAGTAGTTGTAAAATCTGTTTCATTGAAAGATGAGATAAATACTGTCTATTTGGAAAGTACTGTTAATAAATTACCTGAAATAATTTTAACTAAAGATCATCCTCAGGATATTTTGAAAGCAATCGTGGAAAATTCAAGAGCAAAATTAACGATTCCTTCAAATTTAAGAATTTATATAAGAGAATTTTTTAAACGTAATGGTTCAAATGTTTTGTATAATGATGGATTAGTCAATTTTCAAATAGAAAAAGATAAATCTACTGTAAAAACAGACATTTTAATTGAACAAAATAGAATATTAGGTTTTTTAGATGAAAGCTCAGATAAAGATATTTATGGCTATAATCTAAATGATTTAATGGAAAATTATTATCAATTTAAATATTTAGAAGAAATTCTAAGTACTAAAGTAAAAGAGAAGTATGATTTTCAAATTAAATCATATCCTGAAAATGATGGATATTATCAATTAATTATTAAACCACTAGAAGAAGAAAAAGGTTTTTTGTTTAATTATACGATACTTTATGATTATAATAAAAGGATTATTATTGAGATAGATAATTTTATTTCTCCTGAGCGAGCAGAACAAAATGCTAACTATTCAATATCTAGTAGAAAAAACATATATAAGTCTGGTTTTAAAACTACATATAGAGTAAAAGGGAATGAATATTATTTAATATATGCTAAAGAAGAAATAGGGTATTTGTCTAAAAAGAATGATGAGATTGTAAAAACAGAAATCAGAAATTATTTTGTAACATCAAAGTTTAGTACAAGATTATTTACTTATGATCCAAAAGAAGTATTTAAGGAAAAAACACTTTTAAATAGAGCAAATACAATTCTTACGGACTTTTGGAATATAGACTCAGGGTTGATTTTAACGCAAGAAGAACAAGATTTTATAGATAGTTTATCTTCAACGATAAAGTAATTTTACTCATATAAAAAAAGGGTTAGTTGAAAAACTAACCCTTTTTTTGATTTTATAGTATCTTATTCTACAATAAGTTTCGCAGTAAAAAGTTTTCTAGAATGTATTTTAATAATGTAAACACCTTTTGGTAAATCTTGGGTTAATAATGAATATTTATTGTTATTTACATTTTTAGTTGCATATAATAATTGCCCTTCAGTATTGAATAATTCGATAGCATCAATGGGATAATCACATTGAATGAAAGTTTGTTTATTATTATTTGTAGGATTTGGATATAACTTAATTCCATTATCGATTTTAAATCCTTCATTTTTTAAAGGAGATACTATTTCAAATGTAACTCGATTGGAAACTTCATCATAAGAATCATTAGTAAACATTACGATAAAATAATTTCCTTCTTCAGTAGGCATATTTTGACTTTCAATTTCTGCGTTTCCATTTGCAAGACCTTCAAAGTATTGGTAACTAATTAAAGGTTGAATATTAGGATCATCGTTTTCATTATAAATTCCTAACCAATCTTTTACAATACCAGGAGCATCAGTCCATGAAGCATTAATTTGTTCTCCTAGTTCATAAACAGGTTTGTTAATCCAAAGTTCAGTAACAATATCACCTACTTTAAAGAATGCTTTATTTCCGATAGCATTAAAACCTCCTTGTAGATAATAAGCAGCATAATAATATCCTTTTGGTAAGTTGTTAAAAGTTAACGAACCATTTGTGCTAGTTACATATTCCCAAGTAGTCGATGGTGCATCACCTGCATCAATTCCCATTTTATAAATACCAATCCAATCATTAGATAAATTTGGTGCATTTGAAAAAGAAACAACAACATCACTTCCTATTGCATATTCTGTTTCATCGGTGCTTAGAACAGGAATGTCTCCAACATAAAAATATACTCTTTCGGCAACTTCTGTATAACCATCATTAATAAAAAGTGCTACATAATATCTTCCGCTAGTTGCTAATCCTGATGAAAAATTAATGGTTCCACTAGATGTTCCATTTGTATATTGCCATATTTGAGATCCTACTCCTCCTGGAGTTTGCCCATCTTTGTAAATGCCAATCCAAGTATTACTTGCAGCAGGAGCATTTATATAATTAACATTAATAGTTTGATTAACATTATAAGTATTCGTAGGGCTATCTATAGATAAAGAAGTTTCTCCAATATTACTATTTATAACCTCAAAAGATACGGCATCGCTCCAATCTGACCATTCTAGATTTTGATCTCTATATCTTAATTTAGCATAGTAAATGCCATTGTCTATTGAGTTTGAAAGGATTTCCATTTTAGTAATATCAACACCTAAGTTTACATCGACAGTAGAATCTCTTTGTGTAGCATATTTACCAAATAGGTTTTCAAAATCACGATATGATTCTTTTTCAATTACATTAAAATCAGGAAATTTAGAAATTACAAATTGAGAAGTGTTTAATAACTCAGGTTCGTTTGTAGAAAATGCACTACCATCTAAAGTAATAGGTAATTCAATAGGAGTTGAAAAAGTATTTGTAATTGATGGTTTATTAGGTTTTGTTTTATTTTTATATCTGTGAAATTTATCCATTAACTGGTTGTTTTTCCACTTATAAATACTACCTATTGAATAACTTTCAATATCCATTTTACCATTAATAACATCAATATCTACAATTTGATACATCCAGTTACTTATTGTTTTTTGAACATCTTCAAAATCTTTTTCGGTAGACATTGACCAGTATTGATCCCAAGCTGTTCCACCTGAAATAATATTGTAAGTTGGTGTGTTTTTTAATTGTCCTCTATGATATAAGTGATGATGAGCTCCAACATGCATAATGTATTTGTCAGAAGTAGTTAAAAGCGGAACGGCTGTTTCTCTTACCCAGTTTGATATGTCTCCTACATATTGTTCTGCTTGATAAGGACGATGACTTAATGAAAATATCCAATCAACAGTTGAATCGCTATCAGCGGCAGTTAATACTTGTTGTATCCAATTTAATTGATCCGTTCCAGTATGTTCAGAACTCATACTTATAAAAAGCACATTTCCTGCTTGTTGTGCATAATAATTTTCTGAATTTGAAGAAATGCCTTGATATGATAATTCACTCATGAAGAAATGACTATAATATGAATTCATTCCAAGAGTTCCATACGTTTCATGATTTCCTACAGTTGTTTGAATAGGTAAATAACCAGATAACTCTCTATTCTTTTTAAAGTGTACATGTTCATAATGATCTAAAGTTCCAACATCAACTTGATCTCCAACCATAAATGTCATTGAAATATTATCATCTGGAGATAATGTTGCTCCCCATTTTTCTTTAATTTTTCTTTTTGCAGCAGAAACCAAAGAATCATATCGAGGTTCGTTTTTTAATTGATTATCTCCCATTATTAAAAAACGAATATGACCATCAGCAGTAGCAGCTTCACCAGGATTTGGCAATGTTTTAAAAGAGTAAACATCAGAAACATCACTACCTGTCTTAATCTTGTAATAATATTTTGTGTTAGGATTCAAATTTGTCAGTTTAGCAGAATGATAATAGTAGTTACCAGGATAACCCACATCTGTTAAAATATTTGTGTTTCCTGTTACTGTCACAGTTAAACTCGATGAATCAGTGCCATATTCAACAATTGTTTCTGAATTATTGCTTGTTTTCCAGTTGATATAAATTGAAGTAGGAGTTGCATTTTGCAAATAGGGGTAAAGTGTTTGTGAACTTACCAAGTTACAAATAGTAAGGCTTAGAAATAGAAGAAAGTTTTTCATAAAAATATATTTGATTATTATTTTTATGCAAAATTATTAGTCAAAAAAAATATCATGTATGCATAGCATTAAGCTTGAAATGATTTTAGTTAATAAAATGTTAAGAATGTTAAATAAAAAGGTTCTTCGTAAAGAAGAACCTTTTTTATAACCAAGTTATTTAAACTAACCAACTAAACTAAACCTTTTTATTTGTTTTCAACCATATATTTTTCCATAATCATACTGTCTGTTTTTGGATCGTATGTTTCTAAAACTAAATTTCCACTTTCATCAAAATATCCAACAGAAACTTTGTTTTTATTTCTAAAAATATAACTGTTATTCGATGTTTTTCTTAAAACACCACTTGCCTTCTTTTTGTCGTTATTCAAAATTAAATACCCCGATTTATCGGCTTTTATCTCATATTTTACACCGTCTAAATTGTAATATGCCGAATGATCAACATCAATGTATTTTGTCTGTCCGTCAACAATTACCTGCTTTGTTGTAGTAACATTAACAGGAGTTGGTTTCATATCTTTATTCGTTTTAGGAGAGTTTGGGTTTTCAAATTCAATTTTTTGAACTTCTTTTACTTCTTCTTTTTTTACAATTGTTTTTTCGCCTTTCGAGTCTTTAATTGTTGTTTTAACAATTTTTTCTTCCGATTTTACATTTTTATTTTGAGAATACATTCCTATTGTAAATAAAAATGTTAATGTGCTTAAAAATAAAGTTTTCATAATTATAGATTTTTAGATTATTACTATGACAAAGTTAAGTTGCAATTCAAGGTATTGTGTTATATCATTTTATTAGACTTTTATATAATTTACATTTAGAACTTATTTGGTTAAAATTTTATTCCAATTGACTATATTTGCAGACTTTAAAAAAAAGACATTAACCGTTAACCTAAAGTGTTAACCGTAAACTTATAAGAATGAAAGCAGGAATTGTAGGATTGCCAAATGTTGGAAAATCAACACTTTTTAATTGTTTATCAAATGCAAAAGCGCAAAGTGCTAACTTTCCGTTTTGTACTATTGAACCTAATATTGGAGTGGTAAATGTGCCTGATCCAAGAATTTCTCGTTTGGAAGAATTGGTAAAGCCAGAACGTGTTCAAATGGCAACTGTTGATATTGTTGATATTGCTGGATTAGTAAAAGGAGCAAGTAAAGGAGAAGGATTAGGGAATCAATTTTTAGGTAATATTAGAGAATGTAATGCTATTATTCATGTATTACGTTGTTTTGATAATGATAATATTGTGCACGTTGATGGAAATGTAAACCCTATTCGTGATAAAGAAACAATTGATATTGAATTACAATTAAAAGATTTAGAAACAGTTGAAAAACGTTTAGAAAAAACAAATAGAGCAGCTAAAACAGGAAATAAAGAAGCACAAGCTGAAAAAGCCTTATTGGACAGAATTCGTGAAACTTTATTGCAAGGAAAATCAGCTCGTACCGTTGTTGCACAAAATCAAGATGAAGAAGAATTAATGGAAGAATTCCAATTAATCACTTTAAAACCTGTATTATATGTTTGTAATGTAGACGAAGCTTCTGCTGTTAACGGAAACAAATATGTAGAACAAGTTCGTGAATTGGTTAAAGATGAAAATGCGGAAGTAATTGTGCTTTCAGTTGGAGCTGAAGCTGATATTACTGAATTAGAAAGCTATGAAGAACGTCAAGTTTTTCTAGAAGATATGGGATTAACGGAGCCAGGATCGGCAGTATTAATTCGTGCAGCATATAAGTTATTAAACTTACAAACTTATTTTACTGCGGGTGTTAAAGAAGTTAGAGCTTGGACTATTAAAATTGGCGATACTGCACCAAAAGCAGCTGGAGTTATCCATACCGATTTCGAAAAAGGATTTATTCGTGCTGAGGTAATTGCTTTTGAAGATTTCTCTAACTTTGGTTCAGAAGCAAAAGTTAAAGAAGCAGGTAAATTACGCGTTGAAGGAAAAGAGTATATCGTGAAAGATGGTGATGTAATGCACTTTAGATTTAACGTTTAATTTTTGATTTTAATAGTATTAAAATAATAATGAAAATTATTGTAAAAAATATTTTACAAATCAAATTATACACTATTTTTGGTGAAAATATAAAAAAATGAAAAAAAGTAAAAATCTAGTAGTTAGTGTATTAAAAGTAGTAGTATTAAGCGTATTATTATTTAATGTAGGTTGTTCTAAAGAATCTGAAGTAGAAGCAGTTGCTGAGAAATTTTTAACGCATTTGAATAAATTTGAATTTAAAGAAGCTAAAGAATATTGCGACGATAAAACAGCTCCTATGATAGGAATGTTAGAAAGTTTTGCTGCTATGGCAAAAGATTTACCAAAAGAAGAAGAAGCTACATTTAAAATTATAGGTTCTGAAATTAAAGATGATGTAGCAACAGTTACTTATAATCAAACAAAAGAAGGACAAACAAAAGAAGAGAAATTGATTTTGAAAAAAATCGATGGAAAATGGAAAGTATCTATGAACAAAGAAGATGCTAATAAAGAAGATGGTAAAGTTCCTTCAGAAGAAATGTTAGAAACAGAAACTATAGAAGAAGATACTACAACAGTTGAAGATGCAACTATTGAGTTAGATACTATAAGCTAGTATTTTTTTAAAATTATATTTAAAATTCCGAAAATAAAAGTGCCTTATGAAAAAAATGCTTTTTATTTTCGGAATTTTTCTTTTAATAACAATGGTAAGCTATAAGCTGTTTTTTTATTTTGATAGCAGAGAAGAAATAAATCAAGTTAATAAAAATAAAAAACAAATACGCTTAACAACTTCTGATATTGAAAAACTACAAGAAGGAGATATTATTTTAAGACGCGGTTATGGTTATTTTAGCGATATGATTGCAAGTCATTTAAATACCAAAGGCTTTGATGTGACACACGCTGGAATTTTAACGAAAAAAAAGAACGAATGGTATGTTATTCATTCTCTTTCATCAGATGTTTCAGAAATTGATGGTATGCAAATTCAGAAATTAACCGATTTTTTAAAATATTCTCAGCCTAATAAAATTGTTGTAAGTCGATTTAAAAATATTACTTCAGGACAGCAACACCAGATAGTTGTTGAAGCACAAAAATTACTCAATTTAAAAATTCCATTTGATCATAAAGGTGATATTGAAGATGCTTCCAAAATGTACTGTACAGAAATGATTTGGTATATTTTAGAAAATAAACTTAAACTGGCTCAAATTCCTCAAAAAAAAGAAGAAAGAGAAACTTTTTTTTACTCCATGAAATGCATGTATGACTTGTCTTATTTTAATTTGGTAATTAATAAATACCACTAATTAAAACTTTTTTCCTAAATTAGTTTATAGATTTAAATATTAAAAGAAATAAAAGTTTTTAATTTAAATAATGAAAAATGAGAATAGTACTATTTTGTTTTTTCTTTTTTAGTTTATTTACTTTCTCCCAAGAAAAGAAAGTGGTTGACTTATTAAATAAGCAACTTATGAAAGAAATTAAAAAATTCTCAGATGAAGATTCTTTGAAAATAATTCAACCTTTTCACGTAGATGAAAGTAAAAAACTAGTTCTCGAAGTTGAAAAATATAATAGTTATAGCGAGCAATGGGAAGTAATTAAAGCCGAAGTACCATTAGATAAAATATCAGGTTTTATTAGAGATATCAATGTTATTTTTGAAACAGAATATAAAGATGTTTCGGAAACTATTACCACTTATAATGAAAAAAGAGAACTTTTAACGACTAATACACGCAATACCAATATGTTTTTTACTCAAATTAGTAAAGAAAACAATATTAAATCTTTTAGGAATGCAGTACTAAAGGCTTTTAAAAGAGCAGGTTTTTCAATAAATTCTGAGTTTTGGGCTAATTAATTACAGGAAATGAAACTATTCAAAAGCACAAAAAAATACTCTATGAAATGCATACATAATTTGTCTTGTGTTAAAAATCATATAAGTTATTAATCTGCTAATTATAAAATTCTAGTTTCAAAATTTTTCCATATTACAGCAATTATAAAGCTCAATAACAAGAAAATAATTTTGTTTTTTATGGCAAATGTTTTACTTTTTTGAAATAGAATTTTTATTACTTCTTTCATGTGTGTAAAATTGAAAGCCATTAATAGAAAAAGTAAAACTTGATATAAAATTGCACTTTTGAAAGCACCATGATTAACATCATAAATAAAATCTTGTATAATAATGTTAAAAAGAATGGTTGATAAAAGAAGGCATCCAAATAGTCGAGTTTTAGCAAAGAGTAAGCTAATTGCTCCAATAACTTGAAAAACACCAATTATGATAGGATAAGTTAGAGAATAACCATAAAAAGCCCACATTAAATCTTGTCCAGAAATGGTACTTAAATCAACTACTTCAGATACTTTTCTAAATTGAATTGATTTAGAAGCTCCGTATGCGAACATTGAGATAGAAACAATGAAAATAGAGATCCAATGGATTACAAATAATAGTTTATCTTTCATAATTTAGTTTTTAATTAAGGAGTCTTTTTTAGATTTATGATATTCCTGAAATTTATTTTATAGAATTAATGTTACGTTTTAGAGAGACGAATAAGCATTTTTTTTGTTACGTTATTTTTCTAAAAAATACGTAGTTTTGAGATTGATTTGTGAAAATTATTTTGATTTATGAAAAGACTTTTAAAATTAACACTGAAAATAGTATTAGGACTTTTAGTTTTTTTATTGCTTTATGCTATCGTTATTTTCTTTACGTCTATAGTTTCAGTAAACGAAAATAATGAAGTTACAAATAAAAATATTCCGATCTATATCCTTTCCAACGGAGTACATACAGACATTGTTTTACCATTGAAAAACGAAATAAAAGATTGGTCAACTGATATTTCATATTTAGATACCAAAGCAAAAGATTCCACTAGACAAAGTCTGGCTTTTGGTTGGGGAGATAAAGGATTTTATTTAGACACACCTACTTGGGCTGATTTAAAAGCTTCTACAGCAGCAAAAGCCGTTACAGGATTGAGTTCGTCTGCGATGCATATTACTTTTTATGGCAGTCTAAAAGAAGATGAGAATTGTAAAAAGTTCTTTATTTCTGAAAATCAATATCAAAAAATGATACATTATATTGAGAATAGCTTTTTATTAGACACTTCAAATAAAATACAACGCATTGGAACCCATTCCTATGGCAAACACGACATTTTCTACGAAGCGAAAGGCAGTTATAATTTGTTTTATACTTGCAATACTTGGGCAAACCAAGCCTTAAAAGCAGGAAACCAAAAAGCAGCACTTTGGACGGTTTTAGATAAAGGAATTTTTTGGCATTATAACTAAATTAGTCTTTCTTATATTCTAAAATATCACCTGGTTGGCATTCTAAAACCTTGCAAATCATTTCTAATGTATTAAAGCGAATGGCTTTTGCTTTTCCGGTTTTTAAAATTGACAAATTTGACAATGTTAAACCAACTTTTTCTGATAGTTCGTTTAATGACATTTTTCGTTTAGCCATCATTACATCTAGGTTTACAATAATTGCCATAATTTAAACGGTTAAGTCATTTTCATCTTGAATTTCTGTACCTTTTTGCATGATTACTGCAATTATATAAATTAAACCAGCAAAAAATATAATTTCATTTGCATTCCATTCAATGCTTAGTTTTTGGATTGTTTTACTTATCCATTTAAAATTAGAATTTGCAACAGCTCCAAAAATTCCTGTAATAAAGACCCATAAACTAATGTCAAAAACAAATTTTGTTGTTTCAGTTGTAAAAGGTTTTTCAAATTTTAATATAGTAAACAACTTAACTACTTTGTAAGCGATAAATGTTTTTAAGAAATTCATGATAATATAAGAAGTCATAATGATATGATATTGCACAACATCTTTAGTTAAAATTTTATTTAAGTCTATAGGTTTGTATAGCTTAAAATTAGCGGTTTCAGTAATAAATAAACTTGCTAAATAACTGCATAATAAAACGCCTGTTTCTATGCATAAGGCAATAAACACTATCCAAAAAAGTACATTCATGATAGTTAAAATAGTTTTTGAAGATTTTGTATTCATATTGAATTACTTTTAAAATTTATTCAAAAAAAAAAAATATTTATTACAAAACAATAAATTTTATTTTTTTATTTGTTATTTTTATTGTCAATAACTTCTGGTTTCAATACTTTCATTCTTTTAAGATAAATGCTATATTGCACAAAATCCGAAATCTGTTTATGCTAGAGCAAAATCAATACACCGAAGACAATATTCGTTCACTCGACTGGAAAGAGCATATCCGTATGCGTCCAGGAATGTACATTGGAAAACTTGGAGACGGTTCCTCACCAGATGATGGAATTTATATTCTATTAAAAGAGGTGATGGACAACTGTATCGATGAATTCGTTATGGGTGCTGGAAAAACCATCGAAGTAACGATTAAAGATAAACTAGTTACCGTTCGCGATTATGGTCGTGGTATTCCATTAGGGAAAGTAGTAGATGTGGTTTCCAAAATGAACACAGGAGGAAAGTACGATTCTAAAGCTTTTAAAAAATCAGTAGGTTTAAATGGAGTAGGTACCAAAGCAGTTAATGCACTTTCAAATTTTTTCCGTGTAGAATCGGTTCGTGATAACCAACAAAAAGCAGCAGAATTTTCCGCAGGAAATCTTACAATTGAAGAAGACGTAATAGAAACTACCAAGCGCAAAGGAACAAAAGTATCTTTCGTTGCAGATGAAACCATCTTTAAAAACTATAAGTATCGTAATGAGTACATCATTAAAATGCTTAAAAACTATTGTTACTTAAATCGTGGTTTGACGATTTATTACAATGGTGAAAAATATGTTTCTGAAAATGGATTAAAAGATTTATTAGACGAAAATATTTCAGAAGAAGATATGGTATATCCAATCATTCACTTAGAAGGTGATGATATTGAAGTAGCTATAACACATAGTAAAACACAATATTCAGAAGAATATCATTCGTTTGTAAACGGACAAAACACAACGCAAGGAGGAACACACTTAAGTGCTTTTCGTGAAGCTATTGTAAGAGCAATAAAAGAATTTTATAATAAGAATTTTGAAGCTTCTGATATACGTAAATCAATAGTTTCAGCAGTTTCGGTAAAAGTAGAAGAACCTGTTTTTGAATCGCAAACCAAAACCAAATTAGGTTCAACAGATATTGGACCAAATGGACCAACAGTTCGTACTTTTGTAAATGACTTTATCAAAACAAAATTAGATAACTTCTTACATAAAAATCCAGAAGTAGCTGATTTGTTATTGCGTAAGATTTTACAAGCAGAAAGAGAACGAAAAGAATTATCAGGTATTCGTAAATTAGCAAAAGACAGAGCTAAAAAAGCAAACTTACACAATAAAAAATTAAGAGATTGTAGAGTACATTTAGCAGATGTTAAGAATCCAAGAAGTCTAGAAAGTACACTTTTTATTACAGAAGGAGATTCGGCTTCTGGTTCGATTACGAAATCGCGTGATGTGAATACGCAAGCCGTTTTTAGTTTGCGTGGAAAGCCTTTGAACTCATATGGAATGTCTAAAAAGATTGTGTACGAAAATGAAGAGTTCAATTTATTACAAGCCGCTTTAAATATTGAAGAAGATATGGGTGATTTGCGTTACAACAACATTGTAATTGCAACCGATGCCGATGTCGATGGAATGCACATTCGATTGTTATTAATTACGTTTTTTTTACAGTTCTTTCCAGAATTAATTAAAGACGGACATTTGTATATTTTACAAACACCATTATTCCGTGTGCGAAATAAAAAAGAAACAATTTATTGTTATAGTGAAGAAGAAAGAGTAAGCGCTATTGAAAAATTAAAGCCAAAACCAGAAATTACACGATTCAAAGGGCTTGGAGAAATTTCACCAGACGAATTTAAATTCTTTATTGGCGATGATATCCGATTAGATCCAGTAATGCTAGACAAAGGAACAACCATTGAAAAATTATTAGAATTCTATATGGGTAAAAATACGCCAGATAGACAAGAATTCATCATAAATAATTTGAAAGTAGAATTAGATGTAATTGAAAAAGAATAGTTATTTAGAATTTATAATAGTTAAATTTGTAGCTAAATAAAGAAAAATAAAAAATGATAAATAAAATATCGTTTAAAAATTATAAACTTTTCAAAGAAAAGCAAACACTAGAAATTAAGCCAATTACAATATTAATAGGTAAAAATAATAGTGGAAAAAGTGCTGTGTTAAAGTTGCCAACTTTAATTGCTGGTAGTTTGAGTGGTGAATTTTCTCAACCTTTCGAGACGAAATATGAAGATGTAAGAATTGGATTAAATCCAGAGGACTTTTTTTATAATAGAGAAATTACGAATGACTCATTAAATTTTGAAGTATCACAAGGTGATAAATTATTAGTAAGTTGTTCAATAATAGGAGATATACATAACAATGTTAGATTAAGAACATTGAATTATAAGGGTAAAGATATTGATTTGAAAACTACAAAAGTAAAAGGGTTTATTCCTGAAGGAGAATCATTTGATGTATTTAGTTTTGATTATATAGAGGCTTTTAGAACAAAACCAGAACCTAATTTTCAAAAGAAAGCTTCTGAAATAAAAAAAGTGGGGATAAATGGAGAGAATTCTTATTCTTTGTATGCAAAATATTATGATGAACAAAATCCTATTTATAAGTCCATTAGTGAGTGGTATAGAGAGAATTTTGAAAACTGGAAGTTAGAAGTAAATCAAATTTCTGGATCAGTTGTTTCATATGAAATTGTTCTAAAAAATGGCACTAACAAACCAATAAATATTGTAAATACAGGTTCAGGAATTAGTCAATCATTTCCTCTTATTTTAAGGTCATTTATGCCAGTTGATGAACCTACATTGATTATAATGGAAGAACCTGAAACGCATTTGCATCCTGCTGCACATGGTAATTTGGCGGAAAGATTTGTTGATTCTTTTATAGAAGATAATAATAGAAATTATTTAATAGAAACACATTCACAAAATTTTGTTTTAAGAATGCGAAGATTAGTTGCGGAGGGCAAATTAAAACCTGAACAACTAGCTATTTATTATGTTGATTTTGATGAAGATTCAAACGAAAGTGTACTAATAAGAATAGTTTTAGATGAGTTTGGAAGAGTAGAATGGTGGCCAGAAGGAATATTTAGTGAAACATTGTCAGAGACAATAGGAATAAGGACTGCTCAATTAGATAATCCAAAATATGGTAATTGAAATTGATAAAAATGTTTTTAAAGAGAGAGATTTTAAAGGTTTAAATTTTTTTCTTCAATTGTGTACTTATAAAAACAGGTATGAAGTCTTTGCAGAAATAAACGAAGAATTGTTAAATTCAAATGGATACAAAAGACTTGATAATGATGACCAATTATTATTACGAGCTAATTATGATAGTTTAGCAACAAATCAATTAATTGAGTCAGATGTCTTTTTATCCCCAAAGTACATAGTTACAACAGAAATTTTAGAAGACAAAAATAAATTTACAATTGATGAAGCTATTCGTTTTTTTATCCAACCAATAAGTATTATTTTAGAAAACAGTAAAAATGATGCTTATTTTATTAATGCTATTTTTAAACATTTCTCTGATGATAACAGAATTGAGAATCATTTACAAAACAATTGGATTCAATTTGAAAATGCAGGTGGTTGCGATAATATTATTAATTTTATCGAAGGTAAAAAACAATCTTTTAATGCATTACCTAAAACGGATAAGAATAAATATTTAAGATGCTTTGTTTTAATGGATTCAGATAAATTACATCCATCTGATAAATTGAAAGGTAATAAATTAAAAACACTAAAACATTTAGTTGGTAATAATATTAGTCGTCATATATTAAGAAAAAGAAGTATAGAAAATTATGTCCCAATTGAAGCAATTTTAAATTTAGGAAGCAGCTATAATGCTTGGATTAATTTATATGGAGTTTTGTCAAATTTACAAAAAGATTATTTTAGTATTGAAAAAGGTTTATGTGGTTTAGATAATAATCAACAACCAAAAAAAACAAAACGGCAAATAAATCATGAAACAAATAGCTTATTTGATAATGTAATGACTGAGCCATTTAATGAGAATAAATTAATAAATGGGCTAAAGCATCAAGGATATGGTAATTTTAAAGAAAATTTTCCAAAATTATTTGAATTGGATGTTGTTAATAAAAATGCTTTAGATGCTAGGGTGAATTCAAATGAATTTGAAAAAATTATTCAAAAAATAAACAAATTACTATGAGCAAACTAGAAATAAGTACCAAAGTAAGACGTTTATCAAATTATTTGAATGAGTTTGAAGCAGGATTAATTCAGATTCCACCATTTCAAAGAGATTTTGTATGGAGTAATGAGAAAAAAAAGGATTTGCTAGACAGTTTAAAAAATGGATTTCCCATTGGTTCAGTTCTTTTTTGGAAACCAGATTCATCTGTTAAAAACGATTTAATAGATGAAGAAATTCAAATGATAGGAGGTTACTATTTAGAAAATACTAATTCGGAATTTCAATATATTTTAGATGGTTTTCAACGCTTATCAACTTTGTTTGGATGTTTTATTGATTCAAAAAAAACACATTTAAAGAGGGATGAAAAAATTTGGAAAACGAACTTTGATATTTATTATGATTTAAAAGAGGATAAGTTTGAATATAATAGAAAATCTAAAAATGATTTAGAGTTTTATCAAATACCTTTATATTTTTTTATAGATGGGTCGAATTTTTTTGATTTTACAGAGTCACTTGTTTCATTAGGATATTCAGAAGAAGATAAAAAGCTTTTTATTAATAGATATAAAAACTTTGGGTCTAAAATTTCAAGTTACGATATTCCAGCAATTGAATTGATTGGAGGATCAATAAAAGAAGCTGTTAATATTTTTTCTAGATTAAATTCAAGAGGAGAAATTGTTTCTGATGATTGGAAAGTATCAGCATTGAGTTATAATAAAGCTCGTAATTTTAGATTCGGTAGTGAAATAGATAAGCTTTTCGAAAGTTTAGCGAAATATAATTTTTATACTTCACAAAATGATAAAAAGAAAAAAAGAGATTTAGTTTTACAAAGTGTTTTAAGTGCTTTTGATGAAGAAAAAGCATATTTTGATATTGCAAAAACTACTGAGGAATTAGAAAAATTAGCTAGTGAAGATAATTTTATAGATGTATCTTTAAATGCTTTGTTAAACTTTGAAAAAACTGTAAAATTTCTTTTTGAAAATATATCTGTTTTAAACAGTAAGTTTATTTCTTCTCAATATCAATTAATCTTTATTATTAATTTTTTTAATAAAATAAATATTCCTAATAATATACAAATAAGCGAATTGAAAAAATGGTTTTGGATAACTTCTTATTCTAATTATTTTACTATTTATAATCTAGCTGATATAAGATTAGCTTATAAAAAATTTAATAACTTTATTCTAAATGAAAATGAAAATCCTATTTATATAGCTTACTCTATAAAACTACATACTAAGAGCTTTCCTAGAAAAATTAATTTTGGTAGTGCAAGAGGTAGTTCTTTAGCTCTTTTTATGGTAAATTATTCTATAAATAAGGATAATATTTTAAATGGAATATCAATAAATTCTAATGAGATAAAAGGAGTTGCAGAATATAAATTATTTAAAGATGAAAATGTGTCTGAGAATGTAGTTTTTGTAGTTGAAAAGAATGATGAGTTAAATAATCTAATTCAAAAAAACAAGGACCTTTCATTTCTTTTAAATCAAGAATATATAGGTCAATATTCTGAATTATTTATAACAGATGAAATGCGTGAAGCTTATGCTGATTTGGATGATAAAAAGGTTTTAGAATTAAGACTTAAACTTATTATGGAAAAAGAAGAACTATTTGTAAAGGAAGAATTAAATATTCTATATATAAAATAAAATCGATTTCACTACATGAAAGACGAAGAAGAAAATACAAACCCAGAAGAACAAGAATCAGGAAGTGAATCGCAAGAAACAGAAGGTTTTGATGATATAAAAACATCAGGACATCATTTCTATGAAAACAACGAAAATCCAGAAGATACGATTACAAAAGTAACTGGAATGTATAAGGATTGGTTTTTAGATTATGCTTCTTATGTAATATTAGAGCGTGCGGTTCCAGCGATTGAAGACGGTTTTAAACCTGTGCAACGTAGAATCATGCATTCCATGAAAGAACTAGATGATGGTCGTTACAACAAGGTGGCGAATATTGTTGGACACACCATGCAATATCATCCTCACGGTGATGCCAGTATTGGTGATGCAATGGTACAAATTGGGCAAAAAGACCTAATTATCGATATGCAAGGAAACTGGGGAAATATCCTTACAGGTGATAGCGCTGCGGCTTCTCGTTATATTGAAGCTCGTATTTCTAAGTTTGGTCATGATGTTTTATATTCTCCAAAAATTACCGAATGGGGAACTTCTTATGATGGTCGTCGTGCAGAACCTATAAATCTTCCTGTTAAATTCCCACTACTTTTAGCACAAGGAGCAGAAGGAATTGCCGTTGGTTTATCAACAAAAGTTTTACCACACAATTTCAATGAATTAATTGATTCATCAATAAAAATATTAAAAGGAAAACCATTTACTTTATATCCAGATTTCCCAACTGCCGGTATTGCAGATGTGTCTAATTATAATGATGGATTACGTGGTGGTCGTGTACGTGTACGTGCCAAAATTTCTCAACTAGATAAATCTACTTTAGTTATTACTCAAATTCCGTTTTCAACAAATACTTCCTCTTTAATAGATAGTATTTTGAAAGCGAATGATAAAGGTAAAATCAAAGTTAAAAAAATTGAAGATAACACAGCAGCAGAAGTTGAAATCGTCATTCATTTACCATCTGGTGTTTCTCCAGATAAAACGATTGATGCATTGTATGCATTTACAGCATGTGAAACATCTATTGCTCCTTTAGGGTGTGTTATTGAAAACAATAAGCCATTGTTTATTGGCGTTTCTGATATGTTGAAAATTTCAACAAACAGAACAGTCAATTTATTAAAACGTGAACTAGAAATTCAATTAGACGAATTAGAAAACAAATGGCACTTTTCAACTTTAGAAAAAATATTCATTCGTGAAGAAATGTATATTGACTTTAAATTATATAGCGATAGAGAAAGTCTTTACGAATATTTATACAAAAAATTTGAACCATTTAAAAAATTATTAGTTCGTGATATTCACGATGACGATTTGCAAAAATTAACGCAAATCCCTATGATTCGTATTACTCGTTTCGATTCCGATAAAGCCGATGACGCTATTGCGAAATTAGAAGCAGAAATGGAACAAGTAAAACACGATTTGGCAAATATCATTGATTATACCATTACTTTTTTTACTAAACTAAAAGAAAAATATGGAAAAGGACGTGAACGTCAAACAGAATTAAGAAGCTTCGATACTATTGAAGCAACAAAAGTAGCATTAAGAAATACAAAATTATACGTTAATAAGATAGAAGGCTTCCTTGGAACTGGACTTAAAAAGGACGAATATGTAGCAGATTGTTCTGATATTGATGATGTTATTGTCTTTTTAAGAGATGGACGAATGGTTGTTACAAAAGTTGATGATAAAAAATTTATAGGTAAAGACATTATTCATGTGGCAATTTTTGATAAAAACGATAAGAGAACCATTTATAATGTCATATATAGAGATGGAAAAAGTGGCGCAACCTTTGTAAAGCGTTTCAATGTTTCAGGTGTAACACGTGATAAAGAATATCATATTACACAAGAAAAACCAGGATCACAAATTCTTTATTTTTCTCACAATCCTAATGGAGAAGCTGAAGTGGTAACTATTTTGTTACGCCAAGTAGGCAGTATTAAAAAACTAAAATGGGATTTAGATTTTGCAGACATTTTAATAAAAGGTAGAGGATCCAAAGGGAATTCAGTTTCAAAATATCCAATTAAGAAAATTGAATTAAAAGAGAAAGGAATTTCAACGCTACGACCAAGAAAAATATGGTTTGATGAAACAGTTCAACGTTTAAATGTAGATGGAAGAGGAGAATTGTTAGGAGAATTCAAACCAAATGATAGATTGTTAATCATTAACCAATCAGGAAAATTAAAAACCATTATTCCAGAATTAACCACTCATTTTGATCAAGATATGGTGGTTTTAGAAAAATGGAAACCTAATAAACCCATTTCAGCTATTTATTTTGATGGTGAAAAGGAACGCTATTATGTAAAACGTTTTGTAATTGAAAATGAAAATAAAGAAGAAATTTTTATTACTGAACATGAGAAATCTCAATTAGAGATTGTTTCCACCGACTGGAAACCAATGGCTGAGGTTATTTTTGCCAAAGTAAAAGGAGTTCAAAAAGAAACTTTGCAAGTAAATCTAGAAGAATTTATTGCATTGAAAGGAATTAAAGCTTTGGGGAACCAATTAACGGCAGATAAAGTAAAACAAATTAACTTATTGGAACCACTTCCTTTTGAAGAACCAGTAGAACCTGAACCA
The DNA here is from genome assembly GCF_023008245.1 of Flavobacterium sediminilitoris. Classification (NCBI taxonomy): domain Bacteria; kingdom Pseudomonadati; phylum Bacteroidota; class Flavobacteriia; order Flavobacteriales; family Flavobacteriaceae; genus Flavobacterium; species Flavobacterium sediminilitoris. Next base: position 3,786,889 of record NZ_CP090145.1, on the reverse strand, counting down.
GAAAAGATGGAAGTCACAGATGAAGAATCAGTTTCTGATGATGTAAAAACAGATTTAGATGATGATGGTCAAATCACTTTGTCTCTAGATTAAAAAAAAGTAAAAGGCTGTATCTTTTGATACAGCCTTTTACTTTTTTAGAATAAATCATAACTTGGAAAGGCAGAAACACTTTTAACCGCAGTTGAAATATCATTTAATAGTTTACTAAGATTATCATCATTGGATGGTGCATTATTAATGATTATTGCAATGCTATAACCATCACCAATTTCTGCCAACCATGATCTAGAACCTCCATGCGCTCCGTTGTGTCTTTGTTTATCACCTGAAATTGTCCAACCACAACCATAATTTGGTGATAAAGGAGTGTTTTGTGTTAGTATTGCATGTGTACTTGCCTTTATAATGTCAGTAGGAGGAGTACTTCCGTCTACTTTTCCTAAATACTTCACAAGATCAATAGGTCTGGCAACCCAACCACCAAAACCTGCCCATAATTGCATATTTTGTTTGGTTGCTGGAGTATAATGTGCTTCATTAGATTTTACACTACCATTAGCTAAACCAACATACATTCCTGATCCTACACCAGCTGGATTCAAGACATTTGTTCTGATAAAGTTTTCATAAGATTGACCACTTATTTGTTGAATTACTAGTGCTAAAATAAAATAACCAGTGTTGGAATAAGAATATTTTGTATTAGGATCAAATTTTAGTAAATCAGATGATTTTAACAACATTTTCATGGTGTCATCATAAGTTTTGTCTTTATTCCAAAATTCTGCTTCTCCATTGCATGATCTTAATCCTGAAGTATGATGTAATAATTGTGAAATTGTAATGTCATTTAGTTTCTTTTTATCAGATGGAGTAGCATATTTAGATCCTAAGATACTGTTTGGACCAAAGACTTTTTGATTCATACTAATCTTGTTTTGTTCCAAAAGTTTCATAATTCCAGCTGCAGTTACTGATTTTGATACACTCATTATTCTCATAGAATGATTGGGTGACATAATTTCATTTGTTGCTTTATCAGCATATCCATAAGATTTTGCAAAAACTAATCTTCCATTTTTAGTAACGGCAAAAGAATAACCATTTACTCCTTGTGTAGACATGTAGTTTTCAACAGCGTTATCCATTTTATTAATATCAGCAGATTTCATTACCTTATTAGTCCAAATAGCATTATAATTATCCGCTCCACTTGAAGCAAATGCATTTACAAAAACAGGTACATATCCTTGATAATATAAGTTGTCAAATGTATGTTGGTAGTTTTTTCTACTCAAACCATGTTTAGCCATTGCCAAAGGATATGTAGATTTTTCCCAAATAGCAGCATATAAATCAGTGCGCCCTTTTTGATAACCACTAACACATTTTAAATGATATCCTTTACTGGTAAAGTCATTAAAAGCTTTTTGGTAATCAGCTGAATTTAGATTATGCCTAGCTATTATAGAACCTGATTTCTTTTCCCAAAAAGCGGCAAAATATTCTGTTCCATTCACAACGTAGCCTGAAACTTGTTGTAATTGGTATCCCGCTTTGCTATTATCATTAAAAGCTTTTTGATAATCAGCAGCTGTCATATTATGCTTTGCTTTCCAAGTTCCTCCTGAGCTTTTATCCCAAACAGCAGCAAATTTTGCTTGATTTCCAACACCATATCCTGATAAACAAACAAGTCTGTATCCTTTGCTAACTTTATCATTGAAATCTTTTTGATACTCCGTAGATGACATTCCGTGTCTAGCAGCCCAAGCTGGTCCAGTTACCTTATTCCAGATTGCCGCATACAATTCTTTACCATTACTAGTATAGCCTGATAATGAAGTAACTCTATAACCCTTTGCACTTAGGTTGTTAAATTCGGTTTGATATTGAGCTGGTGTCATAGCATGTCTTGCAACAAATTGCGAAGACATTGTTCCAGTAATAAATAATAGTATTATTACTAGAATTTCTTTTTTAAATAATTGTTTCATTTTTTTTATTGTTAATTAGACTTTTTTAGGTATTTATTTTTATGAGACAAATGTAAACTCATATTTAATGCTAGGAAAGAGTACAAATACCTTTTATTAAGGGGGTATTCCCTTTTTTATTTGGTGTAGTTTATACTATAATTAGTGATAAATTACATTAAGTTTAGATTAATATTTTGCTTATCTTTAACAGACTTATATATTTTTTATTATACTTTTGTATCCTAATTATGACAAGATTTTTCTACATAGTGTTATTTGTAACTCTTGGATTCTTTTTGAGTCCAACAGAAGCCTATGCTTGCACTACAAAATCCACACAAAAAGAAAAATCTTGTTGTAAAGTAGAAAAATCTTTAGAAAAAGAGAAAAGTTGTTGTGATAAAACAAAATCAGAAAAAGAAGGATGTAATGGAAATTGTAACAATTCAAGTTGTAGTGTTTCCCTAGTTTTTTCAAGTATTTTATCAATTTATCCTTTTGAAATTAAAGAACCAACTTTAATTATTCAAGATAAAAGAACCAACTTTAGCTACTTAGAAAAACCTATCACTCTTGGTTTTTATGCTATTTGGTCTCCTCCTAAAATAGGTTAACTCCTTTTCATGACAGCCCATATTCTGTCAAAATTTGAGCATTTTTCTGCTCAACACTATCTATTTATTACAATTTAAAATTTTACTAATAAAAACAAATATCACTTATTTGTTTTTAAAATCTTATATAATGAAAAATTCATTAAAAATTTTCATGGTAGCATTCTCAATGTTATCATTCATCGCTTGCGATGCACAAATTAAAAATGCAAAAACAGCTACAGTTAAAATATCAGGAAACTGTGGAATGTGTAAATCTACAATAGAAAAAGCAGGAAACCTTAAAAAGGTAGCAAACGTAGATTGGAATAAAGAAACTAAAACAGCAGAAATTACTTTTGATTCAAAAAAAACAAATCAAGATGAAATTCTAAAAAGAATAGCACTTGCAGGTTATGATAATGAAAAATTTCTAGCGCCTAATGATGTGTATGATAATTTACACGGATGTTGTCAATACAATAGAGAATCAAAAGAAGTTGTAAAAGAAGAAAAGCACCACTCTGAAGAAAAAACAATGCAACAAGAAGATGGAAAATTAACCACTGTTTTTGAAAAATATTTCATATTAAAAGATGCTTTGGTTATGAGTGATGTATCTAAATCAACAACTATTTCTAATGAACTTATTGCAGCTATAAATGCAGTTGATATGAAAGTATTAGCAAATGATGTTCACATGGTTTGGATGAAAAAAAGGAACGCAATAGAAGAAACAACCAAAGCCATTTCGAGTTCAAAAGATATAGATAATCAACGTAAACAATTCATAACATTATCGAATGATATCTATGATATTATAAAAGTTTCAAAATTTCAATCGCCAATTTACATTCAACATTGTCCAATGGCAAATAATGGAAAAGGAGCAAATTGGTTAAGTAAAGAAAGTACAGTTAAAAATCCATATTATGGAAGCAAAATGCTTTCATGTGGAAAAGTAGTTGAAACAATAAAGTAATAGAATGAATAAAATAATGATCGTAGTATTTCTATTTTCAATAGGAATGCAAGCTCAAATAAAAATAGGAGATCAGTTACCTTCTTTTACGCTTAAAAATACTTTAAATCAAGAAGTTAATAGTAATGAGTTTAAAGGGAAATGGATATTATTTGACTTTTGGGCATCTTGGTGTGCACCATGTAGAATTGCAAATAAAAAGATGGTAAAATTATATGATGAAATAGATCATAATAAACTCGAAATCGTTGGCATATCCGTTGATAAAGACGAAGAAAAATGGAAAAAAGCCATTTTAAAAGATAAAATTAAATACGCACAACTTATAGATCCAAAAGGATTTAATGCAGAAACCGCACTTTTGTTTGGTGTTGAAGAACTTCCAACAACTTTTTTATTCAATTCAGAAGGGAAATTAATAGCAATAAACCCAACTGAAGAAGAAATAACTAATTATATAAAATAAGAAATGAAAAATATCATCCTAAAAACAGCCATGATTATTACTATAATCATGATGAGTAATAATTTAAATGCTCAAATAGCAAAAGCAGAAATTAGAGCAACAGGACTAACCTGTTCTATGTGTTCAAATGCAATTAATAAACAACTTAAAAACCTTCCAGAAGTACAAGAAGTAGACACTGATTTAAATACAAATACTTTTATTGTTACACTTAAAGAAGGAAACACAATAAATCCAAATGTGTTTAAAGAAAGCGTTGAAAAAGCAGGTTTCTTTATTGGATCACTTATTCTTACAACAAATTCAGAAAATGTACTTAACGATAAATCATTTGTACTAATTGAGGACAAAAAAATAAGCACAAATGAAGAAGTACAAATTCAAATCTTAGATAAAGGATATGTAACAGACAAAGAATTTAAAAAATTAGCTAAAAAATATAAAAATATTGAAACATACCTTTCAAATACAAAAGATGTTTTTCATATTAAAGTTGTAAACTAATGAAAAAAATATTGATTATTTTTGTTATAACCTTTTTTCAAAATAGTAAAGCGCAAGAATTATTTGTAGTAACAGATCCAGCAAGTAATGTTCCTACCAATTCATTAAGTATTCGCTTAGCAAATACATTTTTTGAAAGAACTATAGATAATAAATACAATTATAGCTTTAATCCAGAAGTAACGTATGGCTTAAATAAAAACCTAATGTTTAGAGGAACTATCTTTAATAGTAATAGAAATGGAAACTTTGAGTTTTCAGGAGCAAACATATACTCAAAATATAGATTCTTCTCTTCTGACGATTTAAACAGTCATTTTAGAATGGCAGCATACGGAAGATTGGGTTTTAATAATAGTCCAATTCATCAAGAACAGATAGAAATTATGGGACAAAATGGTGGTTTTGAAGCAGGAATTGTAGCCACAAAATTAATTCATAAAATAGCAATTAGTTCATCTGTAAGTTTTGAAAAAGTATTCAATAATGGTTCAGAAAATCCATTTCCAGATAATTTAGGAAATAACGCAACAAATTATACGTTGTCATTTGGAAAATTAATGTATCCCAAAAAATACACTAATTATAAACAAACAAATATTAATTTAATGCTAGAATTTGTTGGGCAAACGATAAATGAAAACGGAAAATCCTATTTAGATGTAATTCCAGCCATTCAGTTTATTATAAATAGTCAAGCACGAATTGATTTAGCCTATAAAAGAGAATTAATAAATTCAATGCAAAGAACAGCACCTAATGGCTTTTATCTAAACTTTGAATATACTTTTTTTAATTTATAAATTACACTATGAAAGTATACATTAAAAATATGGTTTGCGGTAGATGTATCCTAGTAGTTAAGTCTGAGTTAGAAAAACTCGGGCTTAACATACTTTCTATAGAATTAGGAGAAGTTACCCTATCAAAACCAATATCTATTGAAGAAAAAAAGAAAATTAGTAAGCAATTAGAACCATTTGGTTTTGAAATTTTAGATGATACAAATAGTAAAATAATTGAAAAAATAAAAAATATTTTAATAGACCTAATTCAAAATAAGAACAACGATATCAATGTAAATATATCAGATTACTTAAAAGACAAACTTCGTCAAGATTATAGTAAATTAAGTAATCTATTTTCAGATATTGAAGGAATAAGTATTGAAAAATACTTTATCAATCTTAAAATTGAAAAAGTAAAAGAGCTAATCGTTTATGATGAATTATCGCTGACCGAAATTGCTAACCTATTAAATTATAGTAGTAGTGCGCATTTGAGTAATCAGTTTAAAAAAGTGACAGGCTTTTCACCATCATACTTTAAAAAGCTCAAAGAGAATAAACGAATTCAAATAGATCAATTATAAATTTTGCAAATCTAATCCATAATTGTGTAAACCATTCGTTTTTAGTATTCCGAAATTTGTAGTATTAAAAAGCAAAAAGTATGACTCATAAATATCAAATACTAGGAGTAACATGTTCAGGTTGTGAAGCTAAAGTGAAAGAGAGCTTGTCTAAAGTTCCAAATGTAAAAGAGGTTAACGTTTCAAAAGAAGAAAAACAAGTTACTATAACCATGTCAAACCATGTAGAACTTAATGTTTTACAAGAAGCTTTGGGCGGAAAAGAAAGTAAATATCAAATTTCATTATTAAACAATCATTCTGAAGAGACACCAAAGAAAAGTTGTTGTTCATCAGTAAAAAAAGAACACAATCATCAAGAGCAAAGCTATAATCATCAAGCAGGGAAATATTATTGTCCAATGCATTGTGAAGGTGATAAAGTCTATGATAAAGCAGGTGATTGTCCTGTTTGTGGAATGGATTTAGTACAACAACCTGTATTGACTCAAAAAGTACAATATACATGTCCTATGCATCCAGAAGTAATTAAAGATGAACCTGGAAGTTGTCCTATTTGCGGAATGGATTTAGTGCCAATGGAGCCAACGGATTCCGAAGAAAATGAAGCATACAAGAAGTTATGGCATAAAATGAAAATTGCAACTCTCTTTACAATTCCTATTTTCATTATTTCCATGTCAGAAATGATTCCAAATAATCCACTTTTTAAGATAATGGAATTAAGTAAATGGAATTGGGTTCAATTTATATTGACTATTCCAGTTGTTTTTTATGCCTGTTGGATGTTTTTTGAAAGAGCATGGAAATCCATCATCAATTGGAACTTAAACATGTTTACCTTAATAGGTATTGGAACAGGAGTCGCTTTTGTTTTTAGTATTATTGGAATGCTTTTTCCATCTGTTTTTCCATCAGAATTTAAAACATCAGAAGGAACTGTTCATTTGTATTTTGAAGCTACAGCAGTTGTATTAACATTAGTTTTATTAGGACAGTTGCTTGAAGCAAAAGCACATAGTAGAACAAGTGGAGCAATTAAAGAATTATTAAAATTAGCGCCAACAGAAGCTACTTTAGTAAATAATGGAGAAGAAAAAGTTATTGCCATTCACAGTATTAAAAAAGGAGATATTATTCGTGTAAAACCAGGAGAGAAAATCCCAGTTGATGGAAAAATTATTGAAGGAAATAGTACTATTGATGAATCCATGATTACGGGCGAACCCATTCCTGTTGATAAAAGAATAGACGACACAGTAACTTCAGGAACAATTAACGGAACAAAATCGTTTTTAATGATTGCTGAAAAAATAGGATCCGAAACGTTATTGTCACAAATAGTTCAAATGGTTAGCGATGCTAGCCGTTCAAGAGCTCCAATTCAAAATTTAGTAGATAAGGTAGCAAAATATTTTGTTCCTGTTGTAGTATTAATTTCAGTAATTACGTTTATAGTTTGGTGGCAATTCGGACCAGAACCAAAGCTAGTCTACGCTTTTGTGAATGCCATTGCAGTATTAATCATCGCTTGTCCATGTGCTTTAGGATTAGCAACACCTATGTCGGTTATGGTTGGAGTAGGAAAAGGAGCGAAATCAGGAGTGTTAATTAAAAATGCAGAAGCCATTGAAAAAATGGACAAAATAGATGTTTTAATTACCGATAAAACGGGAACGCTAACTGAAGGAAAACCATCTGTTGAAAAAATTGTAGTTAAAGAAAGATTAGAAAATGAAATTTTAGGCAAAATTGCTTCCTTAAATCAAAATAGCGAACATCCATTAGCTGAAGCAGTAGTTCGTTTTGCAAAATCTAAAAATGTAACTTTTTCTAAAGTAGAAAATTTCGAATCCATCACAGGTAAAGGTGTAATAGGATTTATAAATCAAGAAAAAATAAGCTTAGGAAATAAAAAAATACTAGAACAAGAAGGAATTCAAGTTCTCTCTGAAATTGAAAAAGAAGTAATTTTAGAACAAAAGAAAGGAAAAACAGTTTCATATATTGCAATTGATAAAAAAGTGGTAGGCTATATTACCATTACTGATGCAATTAAGCAAACTAGTCTTGAAGCTGTTCAAGAACTGAAACGCCAAGGAGTTGAGGTTGTAATGCTAACAGGTGACAATGAAAATACAGCAAAATCAGTTGCCGATTACTTAGGTTTAACCGAGTTTAAAGCGAGTTGTTTACCACAAGACAAGTTGGAATACATAAAAGCATTACAAGCAAAAGGTAAAGTAGTAGCCATGGCTGGAGATGGAATAAACGATGCTCCTGCATTGGCACAATCAGATATAGGAATAGCAATGGGAACAGGAACAGATGTTGCTATAGAAAGTGCTAAAATTACACTCGTAAAAGGAGACTTACAAGGCATTGTGAAAGCAAAAAACTTAAGTCATGCTGTAATGAAAAATATCAAACAAAATCTATTCTTTGCCTTTATTTATAATTCAGTAGGAGTTCCAATAGCAGCAGGAATTTTATTCCCAGTTTTTGGATTATTACTTTCTCCTATGATAGCAGCATTAGCAATGAGTTTAAGTTCAGTATCAGTAATTGCAAACGCATTACGATTGCGAACCATAAAAATTTAAAAAATGGGAAAAACATATTATTTACTATTCGCACTATTACTAACAGCATCAATTTTTAGTCAAAATGTGGTGCGATATGATTTGCATGTTAGGGATTCCATTGTAAATTTTTCAGGAAAAGAAAAAAGAGCCATTGCAGTAAACGGTCAAATTCCAATGCCAACGCTAACATTTACAGAAGGTGATATTGCAGAAATTCATGTGTATAATGAATTGAAAGAATCAACATCCTTACATTGGCACGGATTGTATTTGCCTAATAAAGAAGATGGTGTGCCGTTTTTAACACAAATGCCTATTGAGCCAGGAACCGAACATGTATATCGTTTTCCAATTATCCAATCAGGAACACACTGGTATCATAGTCACAGTGGTATGCAAGAACAAATAGGAATGTATGGTTCTTTAATTTTAAAGAAAAAACAAGATGACCCAACTTTTAGAACTGGAATTGATGATCTTCCACAAGTTCCAATAATATTAAGTGAATGGACAGATTATAATCCAAACAATGTACATCGCATGTTGCATAACGCTTCCGATTGGTTTGCCATAAAAAAGGGAACAACCCAAAGTTATGCTGAAGCTATTCGAGAAGGGCATTTTAAGACAAAATTGACAAACGAATGGAAACGTATGCTTGCCATGGATGTTAGTGATGTGTATTATGATACGTTTTTAATAAACGGACAACATGAAAGTCAATTATCTCAATTCAAAGCAGGAGATAGAGTTCGTTTACGAATAGCTAATGGTGGTGCTTCATCCTATTTTTGGTTAACCTATGCAGGTGGAAAAATAACTGTTGTAGCCAATGATGGAAATGATGTAGAACCAGTAGAAGTTGACCGATTAATTATTGGTGTTTCAGAAACGTATGATGTTATTGTAACAATTCCTGCCGAAAATACTTCGTATGAATTTTTAGCAACTCCAGAAGATAGAACAAAATCTACTTCTATTTATATAGGTAAAGGAATTAAGCAATTAGTGAGTCCAATGCCAAAATTAAAATATTTTGAAGGGATGAAAATGATGAATGATATGATGAATATGGATGGAACTATGGACGACATGGGAATGGATATGAGTTTTCAAAAAATGGACATGAATACGGTGATGTATCCTGAAATTACAGGAAACAGTCAAAAAACAAAGAAAGAGAAGCATGAAGGAATGAATATGGAAGGAATGGATCATTCAAAACACAATATGAATTCAACTGCATCTGATGTTGTTACTTTGAATTACGGGATGTTAAAATCGCCAACAAAAACAACATTGCCAAAAGAGGCTCCAGTTCGTGAACTTCGCTTTGAATTAACCGGGAATATGAATCGCTATGTTTGGAGTATGGATAACAAAGTAATGGCGGAAACCGATAAAATTTTGATAAAAAAAGGAGAAATACTTCGTATTACTTTATATAATAATTCTATGATGCGCCATCCCATGCATTTACATGGTCATGATTTTAGAGTTTTAAATGGACAAGGAGATTATGCTCCTTTAAAAAATGTATTGGACATTATGCCAATGGAGACAGATGTTATAGAATTTGAAGCCAATGCAGATGGCGATTGGTTTTTTCATTGTCATATTTTATATCACATGATGGCAGGAATGAATCGTGTTTTTAGTTACGAAGATTCGCAACCTAATCCTTATTTACCGAATAGAGAAAAAGCTTATAAAAAATTGCAAACCGAAAGCAATCAGTTTCATCTCATGGCAGAAAATGACTTTGCAACCAACGGAAATGACGGACAAATAATGTTGCAAAACACGCGTTGGAGTATAAATTCCGAATGGAGATTAGGTTATAATGACCATCATGGTTATGAATCGGAAACACATATTGGTCGTTATATTGGAAGAAACCAATGGTTTATGCCATTTATTGGTTTTGACGCACGTTATCGAAAGTTAGATTCTGGAGAAATTGAAGAAAATCTTTTTGGACAAAAAAGTACAAAAGATAAACGAATCCAAGCTAGTTTAGGTTTTGTATATACGTTGCCTTTATTGGTTAATTTTCAAGCCGAAGTTTATCATGATGGTAATGTTAGATTACAACTAATGCGTGAAGATATTCCCATTTCAAAGCGATTACGAATGGCATTTATGATCAATACAGATAAAGAATATATGACCGGATTCAAATATATTGCAAGTAAAAATATCGGAATAACAACTCATTATGATAGCGATATGGGTATTGGATTTGGAGTTAATTTAAACTATTAATAAGTAAAAAAGAAAATTGATATTTAATTAATAGAAAATTAAGATAGTAACCTTTTGATAAAATAAGAATGTAGTAAGCGTAACAAGCAATTTACTATTTGTTTACACTCATAAAGTAGTTTTGGGACATTAAAAACAACCAATTACTATTATGAAAACAAATTTTAAGACTTTATTATTATGTACTATGTCAGTGATGGTCATTTCTTGTAACCAAGATGATGATTCAAATGTCGAAACTGAAGAAAAAGTCGTTTTAGCCAATCATTCCGAAACTCCAGTTTTTTTAGCTAAAAAATCAGGTTTTGAAAATATTGAAATTTATTCAATATTAAGCTCAGAAGACCAACTTACACAATCTCCTAATTTTGTATATGGTTCAATGGCAGACGGAATGGGATTAATGAAAAACAGTGATGGTACTTTTTCTTTAATCAATAATATTGAAGCAGATTATTCTATCGCAAGAATTTCATTTGATAAAACATTCAAACCAGTAAAGGGAGAATATATTTTAAATGCAGCAGCTACAGCACGTACAGCGCAATGTTCAGGTTCATTAGTAACACCAGAAGAGCATGGATTTGGTCCATTATTCCTTTCAGGAGGAGAATGGGGTGGAGCTTCGAAAGGAGTTTTTGCTACTGATCCATTTAAAAGTGCTGAAAACGCAGAATTAGCTACATTATTACCAGCTTTAGGACAATGGTCTACTGAAAATGCAGTAGTGATAGGTAAAGATGCATATCCAAATAAAACAGTAGCTTTCATAGGAGACGATACAAGTGATAACACAACTCCATCCGGACAATTAGCGATGTATGTAGGAAATAGAGGAGATTTAGCTAGTGGAAATTTATATGGATTAAAAGTTACTCAAACAGGAATTAACTTTGAAATGGACATGCAAGAAGGTGTTACATATCCAGTAGAATTTGTTGAATATAATGAAAGAACATTAAACGAATTAGAACAAGAGTCTAGAGATAATGGCATTATGGGATTCTCAAGAGTAGAAGATATTGATTACAGAAAAGGATCGGCTTCTGCTAATAGAGAAATTTACTTTGCTGTAACAGGAAGAAAATCAACTGCATTAACAGGAAAAGGATCGTTCTATGGTAGAATTTATAAAGTAATTCTAGACGCAAATGATCCTAAAATAGCTACTATTACATGTGTTTTAGATGGCGATAAATTATCAGGAGTTGCAAGACAATTTCATAGTCCAGACAATATAGTTGTAACAAAAGATTATGCCTACATTCAAGAAGATCCTAACGGATATCCAGATACAGCAGATAAAACACACTTTTCATATTTATACCAATATAATTTAAATACAGGAGCATTAAAAGTAGTTTTAGAATGCGATCAAAATGCAGCTCAAAATGCAGGTTATGGTTCAGCAAGTAGTTTATGGGAACTAACAGGAATGATCGATGTATCTGATATTATTGGAGTTGAAGGAAGTTTCTTAATTTGTACGCAAAATCATGGTTGGGAAAACGCAAGTTTTACAGATGTAAATGCAAATCCAAGTACAGATAGTAGTGAAGCAAGTGTATTATATCTTATAAAAGGTTTGGAGAGATAATATGGTTAAAATATTGAAAATAAATAACTTAAAGGCTATATTTTTATATAGCCTTTTGGCTTTTTTAATAAGTTGTAAAAACGAAACAACTTATGAAGAAACTACAGTTTACAAAAAATTAGAAAAAGACTTCAAAGCAGAACTATTAAACACATCAAATGCTTTAGATAAACTAAATAATGCTGCTTCAATTGGCGAAAAGAAAAAAATGTATTTAAAAGCAAGAACGCATTTTAAAATATGTGAACCAATTTTAGCATTTGTAGATTCTGAAAATTATGGATATTTGAACCAACCGAATATTTTAAAAGTTGAAGAAGAAGATTTTACAGATATAAAAATTAAAGAACCAACAGGCTTTCAGGTTATTGAAGAATTATTATTTGATGAAAAGGTAGATGAGGTTGAATTAACAAAACAAGTTGAAACAACAGCAATAAGATTAAAGTTTTTATATAAGAATCAAACCCTACAATTTTTAAAAAAACATCATGTTCTTTGGATTTTGCGTGATGCTATAAACCGAATTGCATTAACAGGAATAACAGGTTTTGATTCACCAGTTTTAGAAAATTCCTTAATCGAAAGCCAAACGGTTTATAAATCTATACAAAAAATGATAACACTTTTTGAAACCGAATTTGAAAAGAAAGAATTATATCAAGAATGGCAAAAAGAGATAAATAAAAGTATAATAGATTTAGAAAAAGGAACATTTCAAGATTTCGATCGTTATTCATTTATTAAAAATCACACACAAAAAGCTCTGGAAATTTGGAAAGAAACCGTTACCGATTGGAAAGTAACATTTCCATTTAAGCAAGCCATAAATTATGAAACAAGTAATTTGTTTTCTAATGAAACCTTTAATATTAATTATTTTACAGATCAAAAAGGAAATCCTGTAGAAGCAGATAAAGTAGCATTAGGAAAACTCCTTTTTGAAGACACTTCATTATCTAATAAAAAAGATATTAGTTGTGCAACTTGTCATAAACAAGAATTATATTTTACAGATGGATTAGCAAAATCACCAGGAACAACTAGAAATTCACCTACATTGTTTTATGCGGCTTTACAAAAAGGCTTTTTTCATGATAAAAGAACAGGAAGTTTAGAAGGACAAATTATAGACGTTGTAAATAATCCAAATGAGTTTCATTTATCGCTTAATGACTTAGAAAAAAGAGTTATTGAAAATGATAATTACAAGGAAGCATTTAAAAAAATATATGCAAAAGAAATTGACAACCATATTATTAGAAATGCTATTGCTTCTTATATTATGTCATTAAGCCCATTCAATTCAAAATTTGATTTGAATATGCAAGGAAAAGAAAACTCTTTAACTAAAAACGAGATTAATGGATTTAATATTTTTACAGGAAAAGCAAAATGCGCAACGTGTCATTTTGCACCATTATTTAACGGATTAGTTCCAACACTTTTTAAAGAATCAGAAATAGAATTAATAGGCGTTCCAAAATCAAAAGACACAATCAATGCAGAAATTGATGATGATTTAGGACGATATGGCGTTTATAAAACAGAACAACGTAAGTTTTTCTTTAAAACACCCACAGTTCGAAATATTGAAAAAACAGCTCCTTATATGCACAATGGAGTTTATACAACATTAGAAGAAATTATAGATTTCTATGATAAAGGTGGAGCAACTGGTTTAGGAATAGAATTAGAATACCAAACACTTCCTCCTGACAAGTTGAATCTTACAAATCAGGAAAAAGAAGATTTGATTGTTTTTCTAAAAACCTTAACAGATAAGTATTAAAAAAGATAACCGTTCATTTTCTGAACGGTTATTTTTTTATTTAAGTTGTCTATAATTTTAAACGAAGATTTATTTTTTCTTTCTCATTTTCATGTTTAAAAACTCTACAGCTAGTGAAAAAGCAATAGCAAAATATAAATAACCTTTTGGTACAGCACCTACATGTTGTCCTGCTAATTCAGCATTTGACAAGTGCATACTTTCTGTAATTAACATAAAACCAATTAAGATTAAGAAAGCTAATCCTAAAATTTGAATAGAAGGGTTTTTATTTACAAAGTTTCCAACAGGAACAGCAAATAACATCATAACTCCAACTGAAATTACAACTGCTGTAATCATAATTATTAAAGCTCCTTCTACACCATTAGTCATACCTACGGCTGTTAAAATACTATCTACAGAGAAAATTAAATCAATCAACAAAATTTGTCCAATTACACTACTAAAAGTTGCAGTAGCATTGGTTTTCATCTGTTTTTCTTCTTCTCCTTTATGATCTACTTTTTCATGTATTTCTTTAGTACTTTTATAAATTAAGAACAATCCACCCAAAAGTAATATTAAAGCTTGCCCCGTAATTTCAGCAGAGAACCAACCAAAATCAAAACTAAACCAAGGAGCTTTCATAGCAATTAATAAAGTAATACCAAAAAGCAAAGCAATTCGCATAAACATAGCAAGGAAAAGACCTATTCGAGTTGCTTTTTTACGTTTTTCTTCTGGTAATTTACCTGTTACAATTGATATGAAAATGATGTTATCAATTCCAAGAACGATTTCCAAAAAAGTTAAAGTTAATAGTGCTATCCAAGCATCTGGATTCATTAAAATTTCCATAGTAATTAAATTGGTTTTGGTTTGTTTTTTTTAAAACACTTTAGTTAAACGTAAACTACTTCACTTTTGTTACAGTTCCTCGTTGTTTTTTTGCTTCACCTACAAATGCATATTCAAAAACATAACCTTCATCGCTGGTAGTTAGTATTTTAATATGAATTGCTTTTTTCTCAGCTCTATTTTTTGGATGAATATTTTTTACAATATATTCACAATCATTTATCCATCTTACAGAAAGAGTATCTGTTTTTCCTCTGAAAGTTTCAATTTGTATTGAATCGTTTCGTTCAAAGTGAGAAGTTTCACTTTTTCCATCAATCTCTTGCGTAAATTCAAATGAACCTGTTTTAAAATCTTTACAATCTCGATCTTGATTATAACAAGAAACTAATGTAAATGTAAATAAAATAAATACTATTCTAGTAGTTGAAAAGGACATAGGTAATGTAATTTTATAATTGCTATTATTTATCTCGAAGCTTATTTAGTTCATCATCAGTAAAATGTTTCACACTCTTATCTTTAGCAAACTTATCAGCATTATATTCATTCGACTTATTTTTTGGAATAGATAAACTGTCCCAATCACTTTGCTTTAGCATTTTAGCATAAAATACAATCTGACCAATATGGTAAGGATAATGAGCTAATTGTCTATTAATAGCATCTAAAGCTGTTTGACCTTCGTTTCTAATATAAATAATTTGTGTTAATTGATGTGGTTCTAATTTATTTAGGGTATTAAAAAAACAATCCCATCCAATGTTCCATAGTTGCATTAACTCGTCTTTTGAACTATTAAAATTCATAAATTCAGCATCTCTCATTCTCCATTCTTTTTCACCATCTGTAGTTAAGAAATCAGTCCAACGCGACAGCATATTGCCTGACATGTGCTTTATAATTGTAGCAATTGAGTTTGTATCTTCGTTTACCGAAATAAAAAGTTGTTCTGTTTCTAATTGATCAATTGCTTTTTCTGCGATAGTTTTGTAATAAAGCATTTGCTTTTTTACACTTGCTAAGTATATGTTATTTATTTCCATCAAATAAGCTTTTCATTATAGTATTTATGCCTTTAAAACCTAAAAAAATAGCTATGCCACTTATCATAATTCCCAAACCTAAAACATAAGGAAATAAAGGGCTTTCTTCATTTTTAAACGAACTATTTATTACAACTGGGCCAATAAATAACAAAGGTAAGCAGCCTGATAAATATTTAATGCCTTTGGCTAATAATTTTCTATTTGTTCCCATAGTTTTGTTTGTTTGGAGGTGGTGGTGGAGGCAATGGCTCGAAAATTCGATTTCCTACACCTAGATAAATACTCAATTCTTTTCTTTTTATTTCTTCGAGTTCTTTTTGGGTTAGTTCACAAATCTGTTTTCCAAATTTTTGAAGAGCCATTTCTTCATAGTATAGTTGGTAGGATTTTTTAATAGCTATAAACGTTTTTTCTATATAATCTTTGTCAGTAGTTAAATCCCAGTATAGCATACAATTCTCAACATAATTATAGTCTGTATCTGGTTTTTTTAACAAATTATGAAGATAGTTAGTAAGAGAATCATTTTCAATTGGTCTTTCATTTACTAATAATTGGTTATCTCTATTTAGTAAAATTCGAGTAAATGATTTATTACCGCATATTACATCACAGCTCTTACAATAATTAAAAAGTGTTACATTTACTGTTTCATTAGTACTCAATTTCAATAAAAATTCATTAAGCTCGCAACAAGTTTCTTTTTTTAATTTTATTGCAATTTCTTCTAATATGTCATTTCTGTAATTGTTGTAATTAATTTCAATTACAGGTAATGAATCATGAATGCCTAAAAGATAATTTTCATTGGAACAATACTGAAACGTTTTGTTGGAAAATAAAGAATAGCTACTCACTAAAAAAATAGTAAGTATTGAAGCAAAAAGAAAAACTTTGCTATTGTAATATTTTCTTCTTTTTTTCAAATTTAAAAGGTTATGTTCAAACCAATTCCATTTTGATTAGTGATAATATTCATATCAAAATTATATCCAAGAGTTGGAGTACTCCCTTTTACACCTTCATTATAAATTTCAATACTAGTATTCAACATTTTCTTTCGTCCAGATAAAACAGGGATTGATACAGCAATCAATCCAGCACCAACATAAGTAAAACCAGAAGGATAATCAACATCAGAAACTAGGCCTTTTACAACATCCCCAACAATTAGTCCAATTCCAGCTCCTAATAAAAAACCTCCAACAGCTTCTTTTCTTTTCGATTTTTTATACATATTTAAAGCTTCAGGATTTGCGGCTAATATATTTTTAATATCGTGCTTGTAAATATGTTCTCCTTCAATATAAAACTTCTTGTCTATTATTTCAATTTGTTGAGAAAACATGAAACCAGAAAGAAGCAGACCAAAAATTAAAAATGTTTTTTGCATAGTATTAATTTGTTTGTTTATAATTGTCAACAGCATTTCTAACACTGCCATGTTGTTTTAGTAATTGTTCTGCTAATGTATAATCAACAGATATTTCGTCCATTATCATTCTAACTCCTCTGTCAACTAATTTGTTGTTACTCAGTTGCATGTCAACCATTTTGTTGCCTTTTACTTTTCCTAGTTGTATCATAGTTGCCGTAGAAATCATATTGAGTACTAGTTTTTGAGCTGTTCCTGCTTTCATTCTACTACTACCTGTTACAAACTCAGGTCCTACAACCACTTCAATAGGAAATTTTGCTGTTAAGGCTAATGGACTTCCTGCATTACAAGTAATACAACCTGTACTAATACCATTTTTATTGCATTTTTCTAAACCACTTACAACATAAGGAGTTGTTCCAGAAGCTGCAATTCCTATAACAACATCATTTTTAGTAATTGTAAATGCTTGTAAATCTAGCCAAGCTTGTTCTGTATTGTCTTCTGCATTTTCAACTGCTTTTCTTATAGCTAAATCGCCACCAGCAATAATTCCGATTACCAAATCAAAAGGAACTCCAAATGTAGGAGGACATTCTGAAGCATCAACTATTCCTAGTCTTCCTGAAGTTCCAGCTCCTATATAAAATAAGCGACCACCTTGTTTCATTTTGGTAGTAATTTCAGTGACTAAAGATTCAATTTGTGGTAATGCTTTTTCAACAGCAAGAGGAACTGTTTTATCTTCATTATTAATATTGATTAATAAATCAGTAACCGACATTTGTTCTAAATGTTGATATTTTGATGCTTGTTCTGTGGTTTTAGTAAAACTCATTGTTCGGTTTTAGTACAAAGTAGCTAAGTTACGAAGATTTTTGTTTTTAAATGTATAGGAAACAAGTTAAAAAAGGATTGAATAAAAAATCTAAAGTTTACATAAAATAAGCCAAAATAATTCCTAATACAATGACACTTAATTTTGCTAAGTTAAACTTATGACCTTCACTACTTTCAAAGATAATAGTGGAAGAAATATGAAATAAAATACCAATTACAATTCCTGAAATTTGTGTGTAATATTTACTTAAGAAATGTAAATTCTCCGAGATAAAGGTTCCTAGAGGTGTCATTAAAGCAAAAATCATCATGAAAAAGAAAATAGCTTTTTTACTTAATTGTGCATTAACAAAAAAAGTAGTTAAGATAATTGCAATTGGAAAATGATGAATAGCAATTCCATAGGCCAAATGATTATGATTGCTTATTGGCATTCCTTCTAAAAGCGCATGTAAACAAAGGCTAAAGAATAACAACCATGGAATAGCTTGCATTTTATCATGACCGTGAACGTGGCCATGTTCGGCACCTTTTGAAAAATATTCTAAAACAATTTGAAATACAATACCAATCATAATAAATATTCCAATAGGACTACTATGATGATGATGGTGACCATCTGAATGATGTAAATCAGCTTCATATACTTCAGGTAATAAATGCATTACAGTTAATGAAAGCAGAAATGCGCCACTAAATGCCAATAACAATTTTAAATTTTTTTTGCTCTTTGGACGTAAAAATAAGGCTATAAAATACCCTATAAGA
Source organism: Flavobacterium sediminilitoris (assembly GCF_023008245.1). Lineage (NCBI taxonomy): Bacteria > Pseudomonadati > Bacteroidota > Flavobacteriia > Flavobacteriales > Flavobacteriaceae > Flavobacterium > Flavobacterium sediminilitoris. The sequence goes on along the minus strand of NZ_CP090145.1, from coordinate 3,767,876 downwards.
ACAGCAAAAAGCGGTAAAAAGTAAATACTATAATCCATTATTTGAATATCATAATTAATCGCTCAGATTGATTTTTAAAGAATTTCTGTAACTTATAATTTCCAAAAATATCTAATAAATAAATTCCAGCTTCTTCCATCATTTTTTCAAAGTCAGCTAATCGAATAGCTTGTACCTTTTCTGTAAAATGGTAATCTTCACCATCTGCTGTGAAACTAATTTCTTTAAAAATATGATTGTCTTTTACATATCGTTTAATATGAAAATCAATATCTTCTACTGTTTTTATCTCTTCAGGAACTAAATTTTCAATTACATAATCCACATTCATAAAATCGATACAGGCAAAACCTGTTTCGTTTAAGCTACTATGAATTGCTTTTAATGTTTTTAAATTATCAGCATCATCATCAAAGTATCCAAAACTCGTAAATAAATTAAAAATAGCATCGTATTTTTCAGTACACACTTCTCGCATATCATGTACTTTAAATTGAAGTGTATCATTAGAAGATTTTGAAGCTTCAATAATACTATTTTCAGATAAATCGGCACCTGTTACAGTATATCCTAAAGAATTTAGGTAAATAGAATGTCTTCCTTTTCCACAAGCTAAATCTAATATCTTAGCATTTTCAGGCAAATTTAAATAACCTGTTAAGTTATCCATGAAGTGTTGAGCTTCATTATAATCTCTGTCTTTATATAAAATGTGATAATACGGTGTATCAAACCAAGAGGCATACCATTTCTTAGGTGTAGATTTTATATTTTCTGTCATTATTCTTTTTCTCACTAATTAATCTTGCAAATTTAGTGTATTTTTGCACTTTAATTCTAATTTTTGAAACTATAGATTTTTAATTTTAGAATTTTTAGAAAATTTACAATTGAAAAATTGTAATTTATATGATAATATTAAGATGGAAAATTTTAAAATGGTAGCCAAAACCTTATTTGGTTTTGAAGAAATATTAGCAAAAGAATTAACTCAATTAGGAGCTCAAAAAGTAGAACAAGGAACACGTGTAGTTAGTTTTGTAGGAGACAAAGGATTTATGTATAAAGCAAATTTAGCTTTGCGTACTGCATTAAAAATTTTAAAACCAATAAAAACATTTAAAGCCTATAACGATAAAAGTTTATATGATGGTATTCAGAAAATAGATTGGTCTGATTATTTAACAGAGTATAAAACATTTGTTGTAGAAACAACATTGCATTCAGAACATTTTAATCATAGTCAATTCGTAGCTTTAAAAACAAAAGATGCAATTGTAGACCAATTTAGAGATAATACAGGAAAACGACCAAACATTGATAAAGACTTTCCAGATTTACGTATTCATGTACATATTGATAGAGATTTAGTTACTATTTCTTTAGACAGTTCAGGAGAATCATTGCATAGAAGAGGTTATAAAACAGCTACAAACATTGCACCTATAAATGAAGTATTAGCAGCAGGAATGTTGTTACTTTCAGGATGGGATGGAACCAGTCATTTTATTGATCCAATGTGTGGAAGTGGAACTATCTTAGCAGAAGCGGCTATGATTGCGTGTAATATTCCAGCAAACATAAATCGAAAAGAATTTGCCTTTGAAAAATGGCAAGATTGGGACAGTGAATTATTTGATAAAGTATTAGAATCATTATTCAAAAAAACACGTGAATTTCATTACACTATAACAGGTTATGATAAAGCACCTAGCGCAGTAGCAAAAGCCAAAGATAATATTCGCAATGCTAATTTAGATGAATACATTTCCATTCGTCAAGCCAATTTCTTTGAAACTGAGAAAATGACAGAAGGACCATTACATATGGTTTTTAATCCACCTTATGGAGAACGTTTGGATATTGAAATGGAACGTTTTTATAGAGAAATAGGAGATACTATGAAACAAAAGTATCCAAACACACATGCTTGGTTTATTACAGCAAATCTTGAAGCATTAAAATTTGTAGGGTTGAAACCAAGTAGAAAAATTAAATTATTTAACGGAAAACTAGAAGCTCGTTTTGTGAAATATGAAATGTACGCAGGTAGTAAAAGAACTAAGTTTCAAATTGATAATTAAAATTTAAAAGCATATATCATGAGTAAAAAAACAAAAGCATTTTTCTATAACTTTTTGAGTTTTACAGCTATTTATATTCCTGCTTTATATATTCTAAAATCCATTACTAATTTAGAAGGGTTTGTTCTTTCTATTACAGCCTTTGTTATTTCATTAGTATTAGGTCCAAAATTCCAATATTTAAAAACAAATGATGGAGAAAAAATCTTCATGAAATGGATTTTCGTAAAAGGAATTAAAGAAGTAAAATAAAACGAAAGAAGAATAAATATAAATTTTAAAAATCACTAGAAATAGTGATTTTTCTTTTTAGTGATAATCGGAAATTTGTAAAAAATAAGATTATGCTTTCAAAAAGAATTAAAATAATACTATTTTGTTTTTCAATGCTTATCATAGTTGGTTTTTCAATATTTTTATTATTGAGCTTTACCACTGAAAATGTTGCTCAGACTAAAAAAAACACGACTATTGATTATACAAAATATGGTTCTATATTACTTACAATAGTAGGAAAAAGAGCAGATAATATTGATTTTACCAATTCTTCATTATTTAAATTTGTTCCAATTGAAAAATCAGATTATAAAAATCAAAACATATTAGTTAAAGAAGGAAATACTTTAAGCTTTTATGCACTTCGGTTTTTATATCTTCCTGGTGATACAAGGCAAGAATCGAATATTTCTTTTAGATTAAAAGTGATAGATGCAAATTTGCCAACTCAAAAATTAGTGATGGACAGAGTGAATATTAATGAATTTGCCATTGTGAATGAGGATTTAAAATATTTTTTTCTGAATGATTCTTTTAATACAGATAGTTTAAATGATGGAGTTACAAATTTTAAAATTTCAAACTATAATTTTAATGAGAAAACAGGAAAGTTGCAGTTCGTTTTTTCATTTAATGTTGATGGAGAAAATAATGAAACAGGAAACGATATGGCAATAATAGGGAATGTAGATGTGGTTGTTTTATAAATGAATTTGTGAAGTTGTCTATACATATATTATACGTTTCATATAATAGTTATTAGATTGATTTTAGACAACTTCCTTTTCATGATTTCCTTTATTTTTATCAAGAAAAAAGAGCTTTGAAATTTCAAAGCTCTTTTTTAGTATCTTAATTTTTATTCTTCTTATAAATAGGAATAAAGTAACTCAGTGTATAATTAAAACCTGCTCCAAATTTCCCATCATAGGTTCTATTAAAACCAGGAATATAAAGATTGTCAAAAGTTTCTGGCTTTTTTTGAGAAACTAAATAATTTAAACGCAATGAAAAACCTAAAAAGAAATTATTGAATAGTTTTGTTTTTACACCACCTACAACTTCAATCCAACTTGCATTTAATCCATCAAATTTTTGATTTGGAAAAACAATATTTTCACCATAAAAATTTGTAGGATCATATATTTTATAAGAATTTAAATTTTGACTAAATGTACTAAAACCATAACGTAAACCTACGTGAATCATGTTTTCCATATCGAGCCAGTTTTCATAAGAATTATAGTCGAAACCAGCTTTAAAATAACTTCCTTTAGCCGTAAAATTTAAACGATCATCATCAACTGTTTTTTCTTCATTACCTAATTCTCCAGCTACGTAAAACTTCTTAGTTAAACGATAATCTCCTGCAATCTCTAAGCCTTGATAATCTTTGTCATAGAAAGACTTTGTTAATCGGTGTAAATCAATACCTACTCGTAAACCATAACGATCTGGAAAAGTTGCTTTTTTTACTTGTAAAGTATCCTGAGAAAATCCTTGCCATGAAAACAAGAATAGTACAAAACTAAAAGTATATTTTAATATGTGTTTCATTTTCGTTTTCAATTTTTACGTTTTCTACCGTTATATTTTGTATCCAGTTTGTAGTACTATTAATAGTTGTAGGATTTGTTATTTCAAATGTAGTTTTATAACCACAAGCTCTAGAAATATAAGTATCACTTTTGGTATAAGTAAAAGTCAATTCATCAATAGCTTCACCAGTACCAGCACTGTCATGAATGAAATTAAATTTTGTTTCTACAGCATCCGTTCTCAATGGAATAGACACTTTGTTTGTATTGAACAAATATTTTAATACTTCATTTGTAGAAGTTTCATTAGCAATCAAAGCATTATTAGTACTTAATTCTACTATTTTTAAATTGGTTACATTTTTAAGCATAGTGCCATTTCCATTATCATAGAATTGGATAACAACTCTAGGTGTAGTAGGAGTTCCTTCTGCACACAAATCATCTTTTTCACAGTTCCAAAAAGAAATGGCTAAAAGTACCATCAATATTACAATGCTATATTTTTTCATACTTATATTCTTTTCAACCTAGAGGCTATTTAAACTTGGATTGTTGTTATAATTCTTTATCGCTTTTCCAAAAGTACAACATTTTCCACATGATGCGTTTGTGGAAACATATCTACAGGTCTTACGCGTACTACTTTGTACATTTCATCCATCAAAGCTAAATCCCTTGCTTGTGTTGCCGAATTACAACTTACATAGACCACTTTTTTAGGAGCAATTTTTAAAATTTGAGCCACTACATCTTTGTGCATTCCATCTCTTGGAGGATCTGTAATAATAACATCCGGATGACCGTGAGCTTTTATAAAATCATCATTGAAAACATTTTTCATATCTCCCACGAAGAACTCACAATTAGTTATACTGTTTCGTTTAGCATTTTCTTTAGCATCAGCAATAGCTTCAGGAACAGCCTCTACACCAATTACTTTTTTTGCTTGCTTTGAAACGAATTGAGCAATAGTTCCTGTTCCAGTATATAAATCATAAACCAATTCCTCACCTGTTAATCCTGCAAAATCACGTGTAATTTTATATAATTCATACGCCTGATCAGAATTAGTTTGATAGAATGATTTTGCATTAATACTAAAATGTAACCCTTCCATTTCTTCTAAAATATACTCTCTTCCTTTAAAAAGTTTTATATCCTGATCGTAAATAGTATCATTTGGCTTACCATTAATCACATAGAGTAGGGAAGTGATTTCAGGAAAACGCTCTGCAAGAAAATTCAATAGTAATTCTCTTTGTTCTTTGTCTTCTTTAAAGAATTGAATCAAAACCATGATTTCGCCTGTAGAAGCAGTACGAATCATTAAGGTGCGTAATAAACCTTCATGTGCACGAGGATTAAAGAACTCTAAGCCATTAGCAACCGCAAATTCTTTTATTTCATTACGAATAGCATTAGATGGATCTTGTTGCAAATGACATTTTTCAATATCTAAAATTTTATCCCACATTCTAGGAATATGAAAACCTAATGCATTCTTATGTTCAAATTCTTTTCCGCTTTTGATTTCCTCATCGGTCATCCAGCGCGAATTAGAGAAACCAAATTCCATTTTATTACGATAGAAAAACTGTTTTTCTGAGCCTAAAATAGGTTCGAATTCGGGCATTTCTATTTTACCAATCCTTTTTAGATTGTTATAAACTTCCTGATTTTTATAAAATAATTGTTTGTCGTAGTGCATGTTTTGCCATTTACAACCACCACAAGCACCAAAATGATCGCAAACTACATCTACACGATCTGTTGAAAATTCATGAATAGTAGTTGCCTTCCCTTCATAATAGGCTTTTCTTTTCTTCATTGTTTGCACATCTACCACATCGCCAGGTACTACATTTGGAATAAAAATCACCTTACCATCAGGTGCTTTTGCTACCGATACGCCTTTTGCTCCTGCATCAAGGACTTTTACGTTTTCGAATACGATTTTTTCTGTTCTCTTTCTTCCCATAGCGCAAAAATAAAGTATTGATTAGATTTATAGATACGGTTTAAGAAAAAAATATCTTTTTTATACTCTTTTTTATTAAAAGTCTAATTTGTTTACTACTAATTAAGTTTGGCTTAATAGTAATCGAGTTCGGTTTAATAGTAATTAAGTTTGGTTTACTGCTAATTAAATTATGTTTATTACTAATCGAGTTTTGCTTAATACGAATTAAGTTTTGTTTAATAGTAATTAAATTTTGCTTAATGTTAATTAAGTTAGGTTTATTATGAATCGAGTTTAGTTTAATAGTAATTAAGTTAGATTTATTACGAATTGAGTTTGGTTTAAATAATAAACGTACTATACTAAAATTTTAACAGTTTTGAGATTTACCGTAAAAATATAGAACAAGGTTTTTATATATTTGAATAAAACAAATACACATGAGTTTCAAACTACTTGCCATAAGACCATTAGAAGGTTGTAATCCTAAATTTTTAAAAAACTTAGAAGAAAATAGAATTTATCAGTTTTATAATGATTATGAGTTTATTTTAGATGAGCAAAATGAAAATGTTATTGAAATAAAACATACTCCAACTGTACCTGATAATTTATACAAAATAAAAGAAGATTTAGAAATAAATATTTCTGCTATTGTAGGTAAAAATGGAAGTGGGAAGAGTAGTTTGGTGGAATTGATGTATGCCTTTTTTTATCAATTATCAATTTCTGAAAAGATAATAGATTTATTTGATTTTTCGAGTGTTATAGATGATAGTTTGATTAGCGAAAAATATATTGATAGTTTTAAATTAGAAAAAGAACATCAAAAAAATCGAATATTTGAAAATGAAAGTGAATACAGATGGTTTAAAAAAAATATTGAAGAAAGTTATAATGAATATTTAAGACATTTAGAATATGAAGAAGGTTATTCATTTGATACAAAAAATTTTGAAATAATTAAGCATATTAAAAACTGGAAATATTACTTTGATCACAGACTCATTTATAATATTGAAGATTTGTTCATCGAAATTTATTATGAAAATAATGGTAAATATTATTTATTGAAATCTGATAAAGATTATTTCAACAAGATTAAAAGTTTTGAACTTTTGAATAATTCTTGGCAAGAAATTAAAATAATTGATAAAAACATCTTTTATAATCTTGTTGTAAATTATTCTATGTATGGCTTAAATTCTAATGAACTTGGTGACTGGATTGAGCGAATTTTTCATAAAAATGATGGTTACCAAACTCCAATCGTTTTAAATCCATATAGAGAAAAAGGAATAATTGATATAAATAATGAGAATGAATTAACAAAAGATCGTTTCTTAATAAACTTGATATTACATAAAAAATTAATTAGACAGAATGGAAAGAAAATTAGTAGTTTGATTTTCAAAAGAATTTTCAAAAGAGATAGTCTTTATTATACTTCTAGCGACCCTATTAATCAAAAATATTTAAAAATATTATGGGAATTTTTTATTAAGCAAAAAGCAATAAAGATTGATAAACTAAATATAGAAAACATTGATTTAAATTCAATTACAAGAAATGATTATTATTGTTTTAATTACTTATTCAATAAATTAAAAAAAATTTCTAATATATACTCCATTTATTCAGAATTCAGAGGAATCAATAATTTTGAATTTTCTGATGAAAAAAGTTTAAAATTTATAAAAGACATTTTAGATAAATTGTCTAATGATTATAGTCATATAACGTTTAAAATAAGACAAATCATAAATTTTGTTATTTTAAGTAAATTTGAAGAGAAAAATAATAGAAAAATATTTTCTTTAAATTTTGAAAGTGACGAAGTTTATAATTTTAAAATTGGATATAATATAAATCTTAACGATTACACAAAAGAAATCAACCAGATTAGTTTAAAATATAATATAAATAAAATATTTCTTTTAACTCCCCCAATTTTTGAAATTGATTATTCATTTAATGATGAAAGTACCCTTTCTAATTTAAGTTCTGGTGAAAGACAGCAATTATTTTCTATAAATTCAATATTATATCATTTATCAAATATAAACTCAACAATGACAAATGATTTTGATAATAAATATAAGTCAATAAATCTAATTTTAGATGAGATAGAGTTATATGCTCATCCTGAAATGCAAAAGCAATTTTTAAATAACTTATTAAATAGTATCGAGAAAATAGAAATCAATGAAATAGAATCAATTAATATTCAATTTATTACCCATTCCCCTTTCATTCTATCAGATATTCCAAAACAAAATATACTCTATTTAAAAACAGAAGAACGTGAAAGAGAAATTGAAGGACTAAAACAAAAAATTCAAATTGCGATTCCTCAATCTACAGAAGATAAAAAGTCCTTCGGAGCCAACATAACTGATTTATTAGCTGATAGTTTTTTTATTGAAGATGGATTGATGGGAGATTTTGCTAAGGAGAAAATTAGTACTGTAATTAATTGGTTGAATAAAAAAGAAAGCACTATTCAAACAAAAGAAGAAGCGAAACAAATTATTGAAATTATTGATGAGCCTGTCTTAAAATATAAACTCAGAGAAAAGTATTTTGAGAGGTTTCCAAAAGAATATGATAAAGAATTAAACATTAAAACATTAGAAAAAGAAGCAGAAAGATTAGGTTATACCATTCAAAAAAAATAAGCATGTTAGCACTAAATATAAATAATGAAGCTTTAAACTTTCATCATAAATTAATCAAATGCTGGCTTTCGAAAAAAATACTCGGAAATAAAAGCATAAAAAATAAATCAGGCTATAAGTGTGCAGATAATGAATGTGAAGTTTGCAGAACAAATCTTCATAAAGTAAATTTATCTGAGAAGAGTGTTAATTTTTTTACTTCTAAAAAAATTGATGATTTAATATTAGGAAAGCCTGAAGAATTACTTCAAATCAATGAAGAATTTAATGCTTTAGGAATAGATAATGATATTATCAAGACTCTTTTTATAAATACTGGTTATAAAAATTGGTTTCAGCCAAATTATGGAAAAAATTTATTGAACTTAATTAATCAAGAAACTTGTACTTATTGTAATAGGAATTACACTTTACAAATTGTATCAAATCGTTCAAGAGCAGAACTAGATCATTGGTTTTCGAAAGACGAATTTCCTTTATTAGCATTATCCTTTTATAATTTGATTCCAAGTTGTCATTCATGTAATCATATGAAATTAAATAATGTAGTTGATAATAATTTTGCTCATCCATATACTTTAAAAGAGGAAGGTGAAAAATTTAAATTTAGTTTTAATTATGTTGATATAAATCAAAATTTTGATGTTAAGCTTAATGTTATTGAGAATTCAAAAATGGATAATTCCTTAAAAGATTTTAAAATAAAAGAAATCTACAATGCTCATTCCAATAAAGAACTAAAAGATTTGTTAGACCTTCGTTATAAATATTCCAAAAACTATTTAGAAATCTTGTTAGAAAAAACATTTACTGAACTATCCATGTCAAAAGAAGAAGCCTATAGAATGATTTTTGGTATTGAAATTAAAGAAGAAGACTATCATAAAAGACCTTTTAGCAAATTTAAACATGATATTGTTGAGGAATTGTTACGCATAAGTACCATTCCTAAATAATTTTTTATAATGTACTTGCTTTGTTTTATGGTTTCCCATAAAGAGGTGTTTTTTGTGGTTCTTGATACACTGTTTATATAATTGCTAATCGCATTTTATAAATAACACTCAAACAGAGGGAGTGGTGGTTTGGAGTATTGTTTTCAGTATAATCAATTATTCAACACAATCTACGTCCCTTCGAGTGCGCAGCGTATCGAGAAGTTTTGTTTTAGTACACAAGTTCCCTCGGCATTCTATGATGAAAAGTAACCTCTTTTAAATTATTTTAAAAATTTAGCTTTTTAGAAGGGTTGTGAAACAGTTACCTGTGTTATAAGCTGTTTTTTCTCCATTTATACAGCATTGCTCTTTTACGATTATCGATGTCGTTTATTTTAAATCCAGTAATGTCTTCAATCTTATAGACAACCATTCCTTCGTCTTGTCCAAGTTTACCAACGCAATTAAAAATAAAATCAGTTTCTGAAACTTCTATAATAAATCCAGAAAAATAATCAGAGTTATTTACTTCAATACTTGTTATAACTTCTGAATTTCCTTCCATTTGCTTAATAATATGGTAATCCCAATCTTCATTATCAGAAAGAGAAATGTTTAATTTCTGTTCTTTCTCCAATTCTTGTGAATAATCAATTACAACTTGCATTGCTTTTGCATAATCATCGTTAAAGTCGACATTTTGAATCGCGGAAATCTGTGCAATAATTTGCCCATCAGGCTTTCCATAATTTGTATAATGTTGAATTTTTAAGAGAGTTTCATTGTAATCAATTACAAATCCACACCAAAATTTTTCATCGTCATTATATTTCCACAAACCGATTAACTCTTTATTTAACTTTGATCTTTCTAATATTTGATTGAAAATGTTCATGTTTTATGTGATGTTGTTTAAGCTTGCTTATAACGGTCTAGTATAACCGTCAGTTACGGATTAAATATACAAAAAGTTTTGATTAAGCACTGACGTTAGCAATTATAAGTGGATTCGGACGTAGTCAAATCCGCTGTAATTGCGGTTATACTTTGTTGTGCAACGTTTTTATTTCTGTTTTAATTTTTTCAATCCAATTTTTGTCAGTTGGTTCAATTATAATTGCATTAAAGTTATGTCGTTCCGATTCTATTCCAACACCTTTTGAATCGTCAATGTGAATATCAAATCCGAAAGCTGGTGGAAATTTCGACGAGTTTATATTCCGTCTATTTAATTCGCGCTGATTTTCAGTTTGGTTAACAATTCGGTCAACCTTTATTCCGTAATATTTTAAAGTCCGGCTTATTTTTCCTTTCGTCCGAAATGATGTTGTGTAAATATGGACTTTATTTCCTTGATTTTTTAATTCCGTAATCAATTCGGCAGTTCCTTTACGTATTTCTTCAATTCCGAACAGTTTTGCAATTCCGCCACGTTTCTCGGTCTCAAATTCTTTTCCATTTGGAATTAATGTACTATCAAGGTCAAAACTTATGTTCATTTATCTTATAATTTTCAAACGTCTGAGTTGACTTCGCAATTTTTCGTTCAAATGTTGCACAACTAATTTATATGTATAACAAAATCATACAAAGTCATCTAGTTTTAGGTAGATAGGTATGATAAAGCCAGTTTGTTTTATTTGTTCCTTACAAACCTAAACTATTCTTTTTAGTCTTGCAATACGTATAGATACGTATTTTTTATGCTTTTTTGTACGTATTTATACGTACTAAAGACTAAATCGTTTGCCAAAACACTTTTTTATAGTGTACTTGGTTGGTTTGCTTTGGTAAAAATAAGGGGCTTTTTTTTTATTTGTTTTACGGCTTCCCGTAAAGAGGTGTTTTTTTGTGGTTCTCAATACACTGTTTATATAATTGCTAATCGCATTTTATAAACAACACTCAAACAGACGGAGGACAAAAACTAATTTATACATAATCATTAGCCATTAAATTCTACAATGCTCATTCCGATAAAAAACTAAAAGCTTTTGAAATTGACTATAATCAAAGTTGTATTTTAAAAACGTAATCTAATAAAAAATAAAACCCAATAAGTAGTATTAACTTATTAGGTTTTAAGGTAAAAAGAGATAATAAAGATTTAAAAGATTACTTTTTTAGACACTATAGTACCATTATGTGTAATTGCTTTTACAAATAACAGTTGATTAGTTCTATCTATGTTTTCAATAATTATTGTAGTGTTGTTTTGATTTTCTTTTATGGCAATAAGTTTTCCAGTAATATCATATAGCGCTACACTTTTGATGTTTTCTAAATAATCAACTGTTATGGTGTTTTCAGAAGTTTTTACACCTAATTTTTCTTGATTTTTAAATTGGGTTTTAGATAAAGTATTGCAAGAATAACTATAATTTATAACCAGTTTAGGTGCTTTTGAAATTCCTCCTTCAAAGGAATCAGCAACTCTTTTTGCAGATGTGCTAGTTAAGCTAATACCTGTACCTTTTATGCTAAAAGCAATAGCGTTTCCGTTTTGCCAAGTTGATTTATCAATGCTATTTTGTATCAAGTTAACCAATGAAGGTGTTCTTTGTGCTGTGCTACTTTGATTAGTTGTAGGCCATGAAGTGGGTGACCAACTTATGGTGTTGGTATAGTAATTTCTGGAACTTACTCCGTAAGAAAGAGCTTCGACATATTCGGCAGCATTATCAGTGTCTTCTATTGCGATTTCTAATTCACAATTTGCACTATTGGCTTCATCTACAGTAAACTGAATATAAGCACTATTGATTACTGCTCCTTGTGGAATTTTAATATTTCCAAAACGCAATCCTATAGTTTGATATAATAATCCGTTGTAGCTATCATATACCATTTCTAAATCGGAACTATCCGTATATAATCGTCCGTCTTGCGCTTCTTCTACATCGTCATCACCTGTTAATATTGAAAAAGTTTCATCGTTTGTGAACGTTTCAACAAAAATATAACGTTCGGTAGAAGCTGTTCGTCCATTAGCATCAGTAGCAACTACATTTATGGTTTGTATACCTGGAGTAAAGTTATGATCAAAACTGTAAGGCGCTATTGCATCTGTAGTGACGAAATTACCATTAATATACAATTTCACATTATCTATACCACCTCCATTTTCAATTATGTTAATTGGGATATTAATATTGTTACCACTATCATAACATTGTCCGTTTGTAATATTTGCTAATTCTATTTGTGGTGCAGATTGATAAGTGTCTTTGAAAATTTCAACCACGGCTCCATTACTAGGATTCCAAACATCTAAATTAGAAGGCAAAATAAAAGGATTTGTATTAGACACAGAGCCTACATTATCAGCATTGTCAATTTTTATAGTTCTAGCTTCAATTTTGTTTTGATCTATAAAAATTAATTTGAATTGGTTAAACGAACCTGAATTTCTTGTCCAGTTTTTGTTATCATCATTAGCTCTTAATGGAGCGCCCCAACAGCCTTCTCCTAAATAAACAGTACCATTATTGTCATCTCTTATAAACCCTTCATCACTTCCTGGTTCTGTTGATGGTTTTACTGGCCATGTCGATTTTACAGTGTGCGAATCGCAATCCACAACCATTCTTACTTCATTGTTATAAAATGTTTCTGCCCAAGCATTATAAATACTAGTTCCTTCAGATTTGGCAGCATTATGAGGACGCATTGGTTTGTGATATTGTGCTCCTTTCCAAATAACATTTGAATTAGCTTGTAAGTCATTATTTAACCAATTATTCTGATTTCCTGTAACTGAAATTTCGGAATTTAAAGAATACATTCTCACAAGATTAGCTCCAAATGTAACAGCATAATAAGAATCTGAATTTGGAGTATCAAATAAGTTGTAAATTGTTGAAGCTCCTTCGTGATTTCCTCTTACAGGTATAATAGGAAACATTCTGCCATCTGAAGCAATTGTTAATTGCCAATCATCAAACCATTCTTGCCATTGACTATTATTATCGCTGTCAGTCATATCACCACCAAAAAAAACAGCATGTGGTTTTAATTTTGCAACTAATTTATTTGCTTTCTGTCTAGGCGTTCTATTATTTCTAGAATCTCCACCAGCTATAAATGATAGTCTGCTTAAATCATTTGGAGCTGTTTTAAACCAAAAGCGTTGACTAGTACCTTGACTATCTTTGATTACAAAATAATAAGCTGTATTTGCTGTTAATCCGCTAATCCTTGCAAAATTATTATTCATGCCTCTATAAGTAATAGCTCTATCAACGATTTTGCTACTTGGATAAGAGTTCCAGTTTGTTCCAAAATCAGTTGTTCCATAATAAACAGTAGGATTTGTTCCTGAAATTTGATTCCAAGCCACTGTAATCGTCGTACTGGGATCATCTAGTAAGATGATGCGATACTTATCTGTATTACTAAATCCAAATAATGAGGATAATACAAAAAGTAGAATGTAAAATTGTTTCATTTAGTTTGTTTTGTTTTTGTTTGTAAAAATATTAGTTTAACTATCAATTAGTTAGTCCCATTTATAAAATTAATGATTTTATAATAATAATAGATATTATTTAATAAATTAGATATGTTTGTTTAATCTTTTGAACATCTAAAAATTGTATTATTGTCGTTAAAAAAATATAAAAAATGAATTCTAAAACTATCTTTTTATTAAAACTATCTGTTTTTACTGTTTTTTTAGCAAGAGCTTATCAGCATATTTTTTGGGATGTACCTTATAGAGCTATATTGTGGTATGAGAATTTAATGAGTCCTGTTCTTGGACTTTTTAACATTGAATGGAGTGAATTTGTAAATGATACTTCAGTAGATACTAAAATTCAGTTTATAATAAAAGGGATTGGTTTTTTATATCTTATGGCTGCTATTTGTGTGTTCTTTTTACAAGAAAATTCGAATAAGTTTATCAAAGGGTTAATAAAAGGGATTGCTTTTTGGCAATTTATAGTTGTATTTTTATTTACAAAGGAATCTTTTTTTCATATAGGACAATATTTTGAACATAGTTTACAATTAGGATTACCATTTTTATTGTTATATGCTTATTCAAAATCGTTTTCATTATCACGAGGCATTTTAATATTAAAATGGTTAGTAGGAATAACGTTCTTATGTCATGGATTATATGCTTTTGGTTTTTATCCTGTTCCAGGTAATTTTATAGATATGACAATTTCTATTTTGAATATATCTGAAGATAATGCCCGTTTGTTTTTATGGATTATAGGGATTATTGATTTTTTAATCTTACCACTTTTGTTTATAAATAGAATAGCTAAAGAAGTTGCTGTTTATGCTGTTATTTGGGGATTTTTAACTGCTTTTGCCAGAATAGTAGCTAATTTCTCAATAGATTTTCCTTTAGATACATTGCATCAATATGGTTTTGAAACCGTTGTCCGTTTGTGTCATGGAATTGCTCCACTATTAATAGTACTATGGTTAAAAGAAATATTGAGTTTTCAAAAGAAAAGTATCGAATAATTTAAAAGTTGTATTTTTGAGACATAACAAAAAAATAATTTCATGATAACTCATTTAGTACTTTTAAGAGGCATCAATGTTTCAGGACACAATATGATAAAAATGGATGCGTTAAAAAAGGCATTAGAAAATATAGGTTTTCAAAATGTGCGTACTTATATTCAAACAGGAAATGTTTTTATAGATACTGAAGAAAAAAATGGTGGTTCAGTAGGATTTCAGATTAAGCAAGAAATTTTTAAAATCTTTGGTCATGAAGTTCCTGTAATTGTTATTGGTAAATCAGATTTAGAAGCTTGTTTTAATAATAATCAGTTTCTTAAAGATAAAGAATGTGATACCAAAAAACTATATGTTGCATTTATTTCGAAAGAATTAGCAGATGGAGCTATGAATGATTTGAAAATGAGTCAGGTGAAACCAGATGAAGCACAAATAGATAGCAGTCGTATTTTTATAAAGTATGCAGTAGGAGCAGGGAAGACAAAGTTTGATCAAAAATATATTGAAAAAAAACTGAGTGTAACAGCAACTATTCGAAATTGGAATACTGTTACTAAATTATTAGAAATGTATGATGCTTCATAATATTTGATATAATATTAAAGTTTTTATATCATGGCACTCTGAACTAAAATTTTTACATTTGTATTTAAGGATGATTTCTCTCCTGTTTTCAAGAAGGAATTGAAGATTTAATAATCTAATAAATTTATCATGTCAGTTTTAGAAAAAATGAGCTCGGCAGAAGCTATCGCACTAGAAAATAAGTATGGTGCACACAATTATCATCCACTACCAGTAGTTTTAAGCAAAGGAGACGGTGTCTATGTTTGGGATGTTGAAGGGAAAAAATATTATGATTTTCTTTCGGCTTACTCAGCAGTAAACCAAGGACATTGTCATCCAAAAATTGTTGGAGCAATGATGGAACAAGCACAAACATTAACATTAACATCGAGAGCATTTTATAATGACAAACTTGGTGTTTATGAAAAATACATAACAGATTTCTTTGGATTTGATAAAGTATTACCAATGAATACAGGTGCAGAAGCTGTTGAAACGGCTTTGAAGATTTGTAGAAAATGGGCTTATGAAAAGAAAGGAATTGATGAGAATGAAGCGCAAATAATTGTTTGTGAAAACAATTTCCATGGTAGGACAACAACTATTATTTCATTTTCTAATGATGAAAACGCACGTAAAAATTTCGGACCTTATACTGCCGGATTTATAAAAATCCCTTATGATGATATTGAAGCTTTAGAGAAAGCAATTACATCGTCTAAAAACATTGCAGGTTTCTTAGTAGAACCTATTCAAGGTGAAGCAGGAGTTTATGTACCAACAGATGGGTATTTAACAAAAGCAAAAGCACTTTGTGAAGCTAACAATGTTTTGTTTATAGCTGATGAAGTACAAACAGGTGTTGCTAGAACAGGAAAGTTATTAGCAGTAAATCATGAAAATGTACAACCTGATGTTTTAATTCTTGGTAAAGCATTATCAGGAGGTGTTTATCCAGTATCGGCAGTTTTAGCAAATGATGATATCATGAATGTTATTAAACCAGGACAACATGGATCAACATTTGGAGGAAATCCTATTGCAGCAGCAGTTGCTATTGCAGCATTAGAAGTGGTTAAAAATGAGAATTTAGCTGAAAATGCAGAAGTGTTAGGAGAATTATTCCGTTCAGAATTAAATAAATATATTGCAGATAGTAAAATTTGTTCTTTAGTAAGAGGAAAAGGTTTATTGAATGCAATTGTAATTAATGATGAGGAAGAGAGTGAAACAGCTTGGAATATTTGTATGGCATTGCGCGATAATGGATTGTTAGCAAAACCAACACATGGTAATATTATCCGATTTGCACCACCATTAGTAATGAATAAAGAGCAGTTGCTTGATTGTGTTCGTATTATTACGGAAACATTGAAAGCCTTTGAAAAATAAAATATAAATATTTTTTATAGAAAAGTCCAATCGCTAGATTGGACTTTTTATTTTGATAGAATAGAGGTTACTTTTTTTCTTAATATTGGAATAACACTTTCTTCAAACCATTGATTTTTTTGTAGCCAAAATCTATTTCTAGGAGAAGGATGAGGTAGCGGAAAATATTTTGGTAAATATTCTTCAAATGAACTTACTGTTTCTGTTAAAGTGGCTTTGTTCTTGTTATTCAAATAATACTTTTGCGAATATTGACCTATAAGTAATATTAATTCTAAATCAGGCATTTGAATTAGTAATTTTTCATGCCAAAGTGGAGCACATTCTTTTCTAGGAGGTAAATCTCCCGTTTTTCCTTTTCCAGGATAACAAAACCCCATAGGAACAATGGCAATTTTTGAAGTATCGTAAAATACATCATTAGAAATGTTAAGCCATTTGCGTAATTGATTTCCACTAGGGTCATTCCAAGGAATTCCTGTTTGGTGTACTTTTGTGCCAGGAGCTTGTCCAATAATTAGGATTTTAGCTGTTTTACTTGCTCTTACTACTGGATTAGGGCCTAGTGGTAAAAATGTAGCGCAATGAGTGCAATTTGATATGTCGGTTAGTAATTTTTGCATAAAAAAATCCGCTATTGCGGATTGGTTGGTATTATATCATTATATTTTTTTGAAACAACTGTCCAGTTAATAATTTCAAAAACAGACTCTATATATGTTCTTTTATTATTTTGATATTTTAAATAATAAGCATGTTCCCATAAATCAATACCAAGTATTGGTTTACCTTTTATCTTAGAATCACTCATTAACGGATTATCTTGATTGTTTGAAGTCGTAATTTCAAGTTTACCATCTTTTTTTACAATTAACCAAATCCATCCTGATCCAAAATGTTTGTTTGCTTCACTAATAAATTTGTTTTTGAATAAATTAAAAGATGTAAATTCAGTATTTATAGCTTTTGAAAGGTTATCTTTTGGTGATTTTGCTCCTTTGGGTGTCAAGATTTCAAAAAATAAAGAATGATTGTAATAACCACCAGCATTATTTTTTAAATCATTATTTTTTTCATTTGAAAACAGTAGAAGTTCTTCTATATTTTTATCTTGCCAATCAGGATTATTAGCAATTAGTTTGTTTAATGTATTGGTATAACTCAAATAGTGTTTTGTATAATGAATTTCCATAGTTTTACCATCAATTGAAGGTTCTAAAGCATCAAAAGGGTAATTGATTTTAAATAATTGGAAAGGACCACTATTTGTTTTTGTATCTGATGGATTACTATAAACAACAGAAGTTTCTATTTCTGGCTCAGGAAGTTGTACTTCAACTAAATTGTTGTTTTCCTTGCAAGAGTTTAGTAAAAATAAGATAGGTAATACAACGTAGAAGTGTTTCATAAATTTCGCTCTTTCATAAGTTGATTAATGATATCTATATATTGTTGCTTTGCCTCACTTATTGATAGATGTTTTACTTGCATCCAAGCATTTAGCTTGAATGCATTTATTAAATCTTGTGGATTTTGAAAATAGATATTTGTTATACCGCTAGTTGCTTGTTTATATAAACCATATAATACTAGCTGTGTATCTTGCGGAACTGACTCTTGAGGAATTTTATTTGCATTCTCAAAAGCTTCATCAAATAATATGTCTAAATTCTTATTACTCATCTATTTTTTGCAGATGATGGTTTTTGCTCCAATTGCTTTTTCTCCAAGTTTTACATTTACTTCAGTTCCAAGAGGTAAATAAATATCTACTCTTGAACCAAATTTAATAAAACCAGCGTCTTTTCCTTGTACTACTCTCATGCCTTCTTCTGCGTAGTTTATAATTCTACGAGCTAATGCTCCGGCAATTTGACGATACATTACTTCTCCGTATACACGATTGTTTATAACAACTGTTGTACGTTCGTTTTCTTCACTTGCTTTTGGATGCCAAGCAACCAAATATTTACCAGGGTGATATTTACTATATTTTACTATTCCATTTAATGCATATCTTGTAACATGGACATTTATTGGGGACATAAAAATGGATACCATTAATCGTTTGTCTTTGAAATATTCAGGTTCAAAAACTTCTTCAATTACAACTACTTTTCCATCAACAGGTGCAAGAATATGATTGTCACTGTTGTCAGTTTCTCTTTTAGGATTTCTAAAGAACTGAAGTATTAGGATAAGAAAAACTAATGATAATATAATTATCGCATTTCTCAACCAGTTAATTGAAATAAAAGCATCGCTTAAAAAGATTATACCTACTACTAATGTAAGTGTAATTAAAATGATCTTGGCACCTTCTTTATGAAACATAATTTAAAATTAAATAAAATAAATATATAAATGGAACTACAAATATAATACTATCTAGTCTATCTAGTATGCCACCATGACCAGGCATTATATTTCCGCTGTCTTTAATTTCTGCAACTCTTTTGAATTTAGATTCTATTAAATCTCCTAATGTACTGAAAACGCTTACAATAATAGAAATAATTAACCAAATATATAAAGTAGCATGTAAATAATATTTTGCTAATAAATAACCACAAATTGCTGAAAAAATTAAACCACCTATAAATCCTTCAATTGTTTTTTTGGGAGATATGGTAGGGAATAATTTATTTTTTCCGATATTTTTCCCTACTAAGTAGGCAAATGTGTCATTGGTCCAGATTAAGATAAAAATTGTAATTAAAATCTTTGGGTTATATTTATTTCCAACACCTATAGGAACTTTCGCTATTAAAATAAAAGGGAGAATAATATAGCCAATTAAATAGGCATATTTCCAAAGAGTTGAAATAGTATTTATTTTTTTATTGAATAGAAAATACAATAAACGAAATGAAATGAATATTGTAAAAATAGTAATAGGTTGATCTATTTTTTGAATATATTTTGTTTTATCTATTACAATATAAAGTGCTATTGCAATTACAACGTTGATTAAGAAATTTAATTTTTGCATTTTGCAAAATTCGTAAACAGCAATTGCTAGAAAGATACCAAATAAAATATTGAAACTTATCTGCGAATATAAGATACAACCTAATAGTAAAAAAATATAAACAGCACCCGAAATTGCTCTTTTTAAAGTTTCATTCATCTTAAAGATCTTCAAATAAAAGCAAATATAAGTTTTTATGACAACTTCCATAATGTAAAAAGTCTTCTTCTTTTGCTTTTTCGAAGTATTTTATGGTCGTAATATTAGATGGATATTCTTTGTCGTATTTGTTTTTTATAATTCTTAACCCATCTCCTTTGCTTGTTACTAACTGACTTGTAGTCGCTAGTACAATCATATTTGTAGGTAAATCATTTGGTTTAAAATGCCTAAATTGGTTGGATGAAAACAAAATTGAACCTTCGTCAGCAATTAAATTTTCACAAGTTGAAAAATAAAAAACAGGGTTTTTAGGAGCATTTTTATAATCTAACTTATTCTCATCTAATAAATGAAAAAGTTTTGATTCATGACAAATGACTTCGCTTTCAAACCAATCATTCTCTTCTAATATATTGATGAAATTTTCAGAAACCTCATTTAGGTTTTCACAATAAATAAATTTTCCTCCATTCTTTTTGAAATTATGGGTAAACATTTCATCAATAGGTAGTTTTACTTCTGGAGCATAAGGACTGACTTCTTCATCCTTATTCTCAGGAGTATTTCCTGTGTTTCCAAAAATTTTTCTGAAAAGACTCATTTAAATTTTGTAGGTGATTGTTATTAGCGAAACACCAAAGATAAAAAAAAACTTAGTCCTTTTTAGTAAAGAGCTAAGTTTTTTTGATATTTGGTTATAAAAGTTTTATTCTGGAGATTCTTCAGTTGTAATTTCAATTACTTTTTCATGTGGTCTATTCCCAAAAATAGCCTCTAAGTCGTCTTTGAATATTACTTCTTTTTCAATTAAGATATCTGCTAACTGAATTAGTTTGTCTTTATTGTCTTCTAATAATTGAATAGCTCTTGTATATTGATCTTCTATTAATTTAGAAATTTCAGTATCAATTACCCTTGCAGTATCTTCTGAATATGGTTTTGAAAAATTATACTCACTTTGTCCTGACGAATCATAATATGTGATGTTTCCTAATTTTTCATTTAAGCCATAAACAGTTACCATTGCTCTAGCTTGTTTGGTTACTTTTTCTAAGTCGCTTAATGCACCTGTAGAAATTTTGTTAAAAATAACTTTTTCAGCCGCTCTTCCTCCCATTGTAGCACACATTTCGTCAAGCATTTGTTCAGGTCGAACAATTAAGCGTTCTTCTGGTAAATACCATGCAGCTCCTAAACTTTGTCCTCTAGGTACTATGGTTACTTTTACTAATGGTGCTGCGTGTTCAAGCATCCAACTAACAGTTGCGTGTCCGGCTTCATGAATGGCAATAGCTCTTTTCTCTTCCGGAGTAACAATTTTATTTTTCTTTTCAAGTCCACCCACAATTCTATCAACAGCATCTAAGAAATCTTGTTTGTCCACTGCTTTTTTGTCTTTTCTAGCTGCAATTAATGCCGCTTCATTACAAACATTTGCTATGTCAGCACCAGAAAACCCAGGTGTTTGTTTTGCTAAAAATTCAGTGTCTAATTCTTCAGATTTTTTTATTGGTTTTAAATGAACCTCAAATATTTCTTTACGTTCTCTAATGTCTGGAAGATCTACATAAATTTGTCTGTCAAAACGTCCAGCTCTCATTAAAGCTTTATCTAGTACATCTGCTCGGTTTGTAGCGGCTAATACAATAACATTTGTATTTGTACCAAAACCATCCATTTCAGTTAATAATTGATTTAAAGTGTTTTCACGTTCATCGTTACCACCTGACATGTTGCTTTTTCCACGAGCTCTACCAACAGCATCAATTTCATCAATAAAAATGATTGCTGGTGATTTTTCTTTAGCTTGTTTAAATAAGTCTCTTACTCTTGAAGCACCTACACCTACAAACATTTCAACAAAATCTGAACCAGATAATGAGAAGAACGGTACTTTTGCTTCACCTGCAACGGCTTTAGCTAATAATGTTTTCCCGGTTCCTGGAGGTCCTACAAGTAAGGCTCCTTTTGGTATTTTTCCTCCTATAGAAGTATATTTTTCTGGATTTTTTAGAAATTCAACAATTTCTTCAATCTCTTCTTTTGCACCTTCAAGTCCAGCAACATTTTCAAAAGTGACTTTTACATCATTTTTTTCATCAAATAATTTAGCTTTAGATTTTCCAATGCTAAATATTTGACCACCTCCACCACCAGATCCACCAGACATTCGTCTCATCATAAAAATCCATAAACCTGCTATAAGAATAAATGGAAGTAATATAGAAAATACTTCGCCCCAAATTCCATCAGGTTCTTTAGAATAATCATCTAATAGTCCTTTTTTATGAGCTTCTGCTAAGTTTTTTTGAAATAATTCTAAATTACCTATTTCAACAAAATAGTGAGGTCCTTTTTCGTTAAGTTTACCCAACATATTATCTTTAGCATTTGCATGTTCTTTGTTGCCTAATGCTTCTTTTTTAAGATAAATTTGCGCTTTCGTATTGCTAAAAATTACTTTCTCGACTTGATTTGAATCTAAAAAGTCGTAAAATTTAGATAATGTTGCTGGTTTAGGATTGCTAAAATCAATTCCGTTGCCAAAAACATTTATTAGTAACAATATTCCAATAATTAATCCGTACACTAACCACGGACTAACCTTGAATTTTGGGTTTTTATTCTCAGACATAATTTTTTTAGTATTTACTTTCTATTGAAGTTATTTTAGCATCACCCCAAAGACTTTCAATGTTGTAATACTCACGAATGTGTGTTTGGAAAACATGAACTACTATGTTCACAAAATCCATTAAAACCCATTCTGCATTTTCCATGCCTTCTACGTGCCATGGTTTTTCTTTAAGCTCTTTTGATACTACTTTTTGTATAGAATTTGCGATTGCAACGACTTGAGTGTTTGAGTTTCCATTACATACAATGAAATAATCGCATACTGTATTTTCAATTTCTCTTAAATCTAGGATATCTATATCAGCACCTTTTACATCTTCAATTCCTTTAATGATATTTGCTAATAAATCGTCGTTATTATTACTTTTTGCCATTTAAAATTTTTAAGTTTATGCAAAGTTATCATTTTTTGTCTTTATTTTTGAACCTTAACATAAGATTAAAATTAAAACTTTACATTTTTACTAAATGAATATCATCAAACTCAATGCCATAGCTTCTACAAATGATTTTTTAAGACAGATGTCAGCTAAGGAAATGGTTGAAAATTTTACAGTAGTAGTTGCAGAAAACCAGCTAAATGGAAAAGGTCAAAGAGGTTCAGTGTGGGTTTCTGAAAACGGTAAAAACCTAACGTTTAGTGTGTTTGTTAAAGATTTTCAGGTAGATGTATCTTCTATTTATTTAATTAATATTATAGTTCCAATAACAATTATAGAGGTTTTGACGGAGTTAAAATTAGTTGATTTAGCCATTAAATGGCCAAACGACATTTTGTCAGAGAATAAAAAAATTGGCGGAATTTTAATTGAAAATGCTATAAAGTCAGATGGAATGATTCAAACTGTAGTTGGAATTGGGTTAAATATAAATCAAATGAGTTTTGATAATTTACCGCAAGCATCTTCATTAGCAATATTAAAAAAGGAAGAATTTGATAAAGATTTAATTTTAAAACAAATTATTGAAAGACTAAAATTTAATATGACTCGAATAGGAGATAAGTCATATTTTTGGGATAAATATAATAATCTTCTGTTTAGAAAAGATATTCCTACTGTATTTGTAAATAATACAAATCAAAAATTTATGGCAATTGTGAAAGGAGTTACCAACAATGGAAAACTACAATTACTTTTGGAAGATGATACAATAAATGAATATGACATAAAAGAAGTAAAAATGCTTTATTAAAGTATGAATACTTAAAACTTAATAAAGACTTGTTAAACTTAATAAAAAAGTTTTTGTTTTTAAGTACTTTTGCAATCGTTTTAACTTACTACATCTAAAAAATGGATAAAAAAATATTCTCGTTCTTATTTTCAACACGATTAATGGCTGTTTTATTCATTGTTATGATAATAGCAATGGCAGCAGGAACTTTTATTGAAGATGCTTATAACACCGATACAGCTCGTATAATTGTTTATAACGCATGGTGGTTTGAAGTGATAATGGTATTTTTTGTGATTAATTTCATTGGAAATATCAAACGTTATCAATTGTATAAAAAAGAAAAGTGGGCAACACTTTTATTGCATTTATCTTTTATTTTTATAATTATAGGAGCTTTTATAACTCGATATATTAGTTATGAAGGAATGATGATTATAAGAGAAGGAGAATCAGAAAACAGAATGTATTCTGATAAAACGTATTTATCTGGTTTTGTAGACGGAGAGTATAATGGAGAAATGAAGCGTCGTTCTTTTGAAGAAGGTAGATATTTTGCTCCAGAAATAGAAAATAATTGGTTTTTAAGTCTTTTCTTTTCGAATGATTTTTCGGTAAAGGGAGAATTTAATAAAATACCTTATGAAATTGAATATGATAATTATTTGATGAATGTTGCTCAAACTATTGAAGAAAATGAAAACGGAGAGCAATATATAAAAATGGTTGAATCTGGAGATGGAAATCGACATGAACATTTCTTAAAAGATGGTGAAGTTCAAAGTATTCATAATGTATTATTTGCTTTTAATAAATTTACACAAGGTGCTATTAATATTTCAAACTTAGAAGGAGCCTTGTTTATTCAGACTCCTTTTGAAGGAAGTTATATGAGAATGGCAGATCAGCAACAAGGGAGAGTAGTAAAAGATACTGTTCAACCTTTACAATTACGATCTCTTTATAATCTTGCAGGAACTCAATTTGTTTTTCCTGAACCACCTATTAAAGGTGAAATAACATATAAGTCAAACCATGATTTTAAAGATAAACAAACAGATGATGCTCTTTCTGTGACAATAAAAAGTCAAGGAAAAGAAGAAAAATTATTGTTAGTAGGAGCAAAAGGAAAGCAAGGAATTCCACAAA
Organism: Flavobacterium sediminilitoris; assembly: GCF_023008245.1. NCBI lineage: Bacteria > Pseudomonadati > Bacteroidota > Flavobacteriia > Flavobacteriales > Flavobacteriaceae > Flavobacterium > Flavobacterium sediminilitoris. The sequence goes on along the minus strand of NZ_CP090145.1, from coordinate 3,742,861 downwards.
CCATAAAGATAGGAGAATTAGAATTCACATTATTTTTTGGAAGTAAAGTGTATGAAGTTCCCTTCAAAATACAACTAGATGATTTTATTGCCGATAAATATCCTGGAACAGAAAAAAGTTATTCAGCATTTAAAAGTAAAATTGAAATACAAGATACAGAGCAGAATAATACATTCAAAGATAGTGTCTTTATGAATAATATTTTAGATTATAGAGGATATCGATTTTTTCAAGCAGGTTTTGATCCAGATGAAAAAGGAACACATTTGTCTGTAAATCACGATCAATGGGGAACATGGATAACTTATTTAGGCTATTTCTTATTGTATTTTGCTATGATGGTAATTTTGTTTGATAAGAATACTCGTTTTGGTGATTTGAAAAAGAAAATTGATAAAATAGGAGTGAAGAAAAAATCGTTAATGACTGTTCTTGTTCTTTTATTTTCATTTGTAGGTTTTTCTCAAGATAAAGAGCATAATCATCAAGAAACAGATGCTAAAAAAGTATTAGAATTTATTCAGAAGCATAAAGTAGATAAAGAACATGCTGCTGAGTTTGGTAAAATGGTAATTCAGGATTTAAGCGGAAGAATGAAACCTGTTAATACTTTTTCTTCTGAGTTGCTACGTAAAGTATCAAAAAGCGATTCGTATGAAGGATTAAATGCGGATCAGGCTTTCATTTCTATGACACAGTTTCCTCAATATTGGTATAATTTACCGATTATTTATTTAAAAAGAGGAAATGATAGTATTCGTAAAATTGCAGGAATAGATTCATCCGCAGAATACGCTTCACTAGTTAATTTCTTTGATAAAGAGGGCGCTTATAAATTGGCTCCTTTTTTAGAAGATGCCTATGGAGCTGCTGTTCCAAATAGTTTTCAGAAAGATTTTATCGAAACAGATAAAAAAGTAAACTTGTTGTATGATGCTTTAAGTGGTCAAATAATGAGAGTGTACCCAATTCCTAATGATAAAAATAATAAATGGGTTTCTTATTTAGAAATTAGTGAACCAACAGGAACAGCTTTGGATACAATTAAAACAGTAATGCCTTTTTATTTAAATGCGGTATCAAAAGCATCTGAAAGTAAGGATTATAAATTAGCAAGCTCATTGTTAACTGGGTTGAAAAATTATCAGCAAAAATATGGAGCTAAAGTAATGCTATCTGATGAAAAGATTAATTCTGAAATTATGTATAATAAGTACGATGTTTTCAAACGTTTGTATTATTTGTATATGTTAGCTGGAGTTTTAATGTTGGCTTTTACGATTGTTCAGTTATTTTCAAGTAAAAAATGGATAAATTATACTGTTAATTTCTTTCATGGGTTAATTATTTTCTTTTTCGTAATTCACACATTAGGATTAATAGCGCGTTGGTATATTTCAGGTCATGCACCGTGGAGTGATGCTTATGAGAGTATGATATATGTAGCGTGGGCAACAATGTTCTTTGGTATTGCATTTGGTAGAAAATCACAATTAACATTAGCTTCAACAGCATTTGTAGCATCAATGATTTTGATGATTGCACATTGGAGTTGGATGGATCCAGCGATAGCTAATTTACAACCTGTATTAAATTCATATTGGTTAATGATACATGTTGCTGTAATTGTAGCTAGTTATGGACCATTCACTTTAGGAATGATTTTAGGAATAGTGGCTTTGTTCTTAATCTTATTTACTACAGAAAAAAATAAGGCAAAAATGAAATTGACTATTGATGAGTTGAGTTATATAAATGAAATGGCAATAACTGTTGGTTTAGTAATGCTAACTATTGGTAACTTTTTAGGAGGACAATGGGCAAATGAAAGTTGGGGGCGCTATTGGGGTTGGGATCCAAAAGAAACATGGGCATTAATCAGTATCTTTGTTTATGCTTTTGTAATTCATGCTAGATTAGTCCCAGGAATGCGAAGTAAATGGATTTATAATGTGATGAGTATTTTTGCATTTTATTCTATATTAATGACATATTTTGGTGTTAATTTTTATTTAACTGGAATGCACTCTTATGCAAGCGGGGAGAAAGTTGTAACACCTGTTTTTGTTTACGTTTCTCTTGCTTTTGTAGTTTTATTAAGCACAGTCTCTTATTCTCAGTATAGGAAGTATTATGTGAAGAAGTAAATGTTTTTTTAATAGTATTAAAAAAGCATATTTATAAAATTTAGATTTTATCCAACAAACAAACCTCGTTTAAGAAGCTTAAACGAGGTTTGTTTGTTAAAAGATATTGTTGGTTATTCCTTTGTTCTATTAGATGCGAAATGTTTATACTAACAAATGGAATTGCAGATTCTTCTATTTTAAATTCAGAATTTCTGTTTATCTTATTAAAATAATAAAATGTTTAAACAAAAAAAACGGCTCTGTTATAGAGTCGTTTTTTATTTATATAAGAAATTTATATTTTCTTATTCGCTTCTTCTTGAACGTTTTGCTTTCTCGAAGAATTTAGAACCACCTTCAGATGAATTTCTAGAGCTTCTGTCACCTCTTCTGTCGTTGTTTCTACTTTCGAATTTTCTATCACCACCAGAAGATCTTCTGTCTCCACCGCCACTATTTCTACGATCTCCACTTCCGCTTCTTCCACTTCCACCGCTACGTCTTTCACCACCACGACCATTGTGATCTCTTCTTCTACTGCTGCTTCCACCATCATTTTTAGAAATCTCAACATTGATTTTTCTTCCTTCTAAGTTGAAAGCATTTAAGATTTCCATTACTTTAGGAGCAAGTGAAGCATCTGTATTAAAGAAAGAGAATCCTTCTTTTACGTCTACTTTGAAAACATCATCTCTACCTAGGTCTAATGTGTCTTTTAAGAAATCTTTTAATGACATCCAGTCAAAATTATCTCTTGAACCAATATTGATAAAGAAACGAACGGCACCATCTGTTGGAATAACACCTGCTTCTCTTCTTGTTCCTGGGTCAGAAGACAAATCTCTTGATTTTTTATAATAGTTGATAAAACGATTAAATTCTACCGATACCATTTTTTTGATTAATTCTTCTTTTGGTAAATCTTTTAAAACTTCTTCAATTGCAGGTAAGTAAGCATCAATTTCATGATCTACTTCTACATCTTTGATTCTGTTTGCTAAGTGGAATAATTGAATTTGACAAATTTCCATTCCAGAAGGAATTGGTTTTTCTTCAAATTTCATTTTAATAATACGCTCAATAGCTGATATTTTGCGTAATTCACTTTTTGTAATAATTACTAATGAAGTTCCTGATTTTCCAGCACGTCCTGTACGTCCAGAACGGTGTGTGTATGTTTCTACCTCGTCAGGAAGCTGATAGTTAATTACGTGAGTAATATCATCTACATCAATTCCACGAGCAGCAACATCTGTAGCAACAAGCATTTGGATTTGTCTTCCGCGGAATGATTTCATTACACCATCACGTTGTGATTGAGATAAATCTCCATGTAATGCAGCAGCACTATAACCATCTTCAATTAATTTTTCAGCAACTGCTTGTGTGTCACGTTTTGTTCTACAAAAAACAACTGAAAAGATATCAGGATTTGCATCAGCTAAACGCTTTAATGCAGCATAACGATCACGAGCACTTACTAAATAAAATTCGTGAGAAACGTTTTCGTTACCTGAGTTTTTATGTCCTACAGTAATTTCTAAAGGTTTTCTCATGAAGTCTTTTGCAATACGTGCAACTTCTTGTGGCATTGTAGCCGAGAATAACCATGTACTTTTGTCTTTTGGTGTGTCTGATAAAATAGCAGTAATGTCTTCATAGAAACCCATGTTTAACATTTCATCTGCTTCATCTAGCACGCAATAGTTAATGTTCTTAATGTTAACCATATTACGGTTAATCATATCTTGCATTCTACCAGGAGTAGCTACAATAATTTGTGCACCTCTTCTAATTTGATTAGCTTGTTCAGTAATACTAGCACCTCCATAAATGGCAACGGTATTTAAACCTTTAATGTATTTTGAGTAAAGCTTAATTTCATTTGTAATTTGAAGACATAACTCTCTTGTAGGCGATAAAATTAAGGCTTGAGTATCTCTATTCTCAGCATCAATTTTTTGGATAAGTGGAAACCCAAACGCTGCAGTCTTACCAGTTCCGGTTTGAGCTAACGCTACAATGTCTGTGTCTTTTTCCAATAATAGGGGAATCGCTTTTTCCTGTACTTCCGATGGACTTTCAAATCCAAGGTCTTTGATCGCGAGCAGAAGCGATTCGTTTAGACCTAATTGTTCAAATTTATTCATGTATGTATTTAAAATTGGGTGCAAAGGTACTGTTTATTAATGAGATATGCTAATTTGTTTTAAAATGTTCAATTTCAGATTTTTGATATTAAAAAAGAATTGAAAAAACACTATTTTTTTATTCTCTAAACTTTATTTTTGCACAAAATATTAAATAAGGATGTTTCAATTATTAGATTTTATAGGAACTTTTGTGTTTGCTGTGTCAGGAGTATTAACTGCTTTAAATAAAAAATTAGATTTATTTGGAGTTTTTATTATTGCTTTTGTAACAGCATTAGGAGGAGGAACATTACGAGATATTTTAATTGGGAGAACTCCTGTGGGTTGGATGCAGAATTTACAATATGTTTATTTAATAGTTATTGGATTTATTATTGCAGTTGTTTTTAGGAAGAAATTAGATAGGTTGCGAATTTCAATGTTTTTGTTTGATACAATTGGATTAGGAATTTTTACTTTAATAGGACTAGAAAAAGGGATTGAAAAAGGATTGCACCCTATCATTTGTATAGCGCTAGGTACTATAACTGCAACTTTTGGAGGTGTTATTAGAGATATTTTGTGTAATGAAATACCTGTTATCTTTAGAAGAGAAATTTATGCTACAGTGTGTTTGTTAGGTGGTGTTCTGTTTTTTATTTTGCAAGAATGTAATATAAATGATGATGCGTTATATTTGATTACATCTCTTTTTATGATTATTTTACGCCTTTTAGCAGTAAGGAATAAATGGTATTTACCAACATTACATCATAAAGTGTAATTGTTGTTTAAAAAGGTAATTAATTCTTTTGTTGCTTTCCCTCTATGGCTTAAGGTGGCTTTCTCGTCTAAATTCATTTCTGCAAAAGTCTTTTCATAATTTTCTGGAAGAAAGATAGGGTCATATCCAAAGCCTTGATTTCCTTTTTTATGTTCAATTATTGTACCTTTTGCAATACCAGTAAACAAGTGTTGAGTGTTGTTAATATTGAGTGCAATAACTGTTTTGAAATTTGCACTTCTATTGTTTTTATCTTGTAGTTCAGATAGAAGTTTGTTCATGTTGTCTTCCGAATTTTTTTGCTCTCCAGCATATCTTGCGGAATAAACTCCAGGCTCTCCATTCAGTGCGTCAACTTCTAGGCCAGTATCATCTGCAAAACAATTGTAACCGTATTTTTCTGTAATATAGTTTGCTTTAAGAATTGCATTTCCTTCAATTGTGTTTGCTGTTTCAGGAATATCTACAAAACAACCAATGTCTTCAAGACTTAATAAAGTTATTTCTTTAGGAAGCATTTGCTGAATTTCCGATATTTTATTTTTATTATTAGATGCAAAAACAAGTTTCATGATTACATTTTAAGTTGTTATTCTATTTTCTTTTTTATGCTTCCATCGTTTGTGAGTCCATAAATAATATTCAGGAGCTTCATAAATTTGTTCTTCCACTTTTCTTATGAAAGCATCGGAAATTTCAAAATTAGGAATTGATTTCGCATCTTCACTCATGACTTCTAAAGTAGCTTCGTAATAACCTCGCTTTACTTTCTTTGTTTTTAAGAAAACAACATTCATATCTAGTCGTTTTGAGATAATTTCAGCTCCAACATGAATAGGTGTTTCAATTCCCATAAAAGTTGACCAATGTGATTTTATTGATGACTTTGGAGATTGATCACTTGCAAATCCGTAAATTCCTAATATTCCATCTTTTTGATTTTGTTCAATGGTTGATATAGTATCTTTAGTAGTAATTAAAGTAGCCTTGAATTTTGAACGGATATCATGCACTAATTTGTCAAAATATTTATTAGATATTCTTTTATAGATTCCATATCCTTTAAATGTAATATGGTAATTCATTGAAATAACCCATTCGTAACTTGCATAATGTGCGCAGAGTAATGCAATGCTTTTTTTCTTTTTTTCTAAATCCATATAAACATCAAGGTTAATGAATTTATAGCGTTTTTCCATTTCTTTTCTTGAAATAGTCATTGTTTTTATCATTTCTAAAAACATGTCGCACATGTGAGAATAGAATTTTTTTTCAATATTTTTTCTTTCTTCAGTGCTTAGGTGTGGCAGTGCCATAGCTAGATTTTCTCGAACCACTTTTTTTCTATAACCAATAACTCTATAGACCATAAAATAAATAAAATCTGAGAATATATAAAGTAATCTAAAGGGTAATATTGATATTAAAAATAATAATGGATATAGTAGAATATATACAATTAATTGCATTGTTTTTTTATTTAAAAATATTTTACAAATATACTTCTTTAAAAGAATAAGGAAATACCTAAAGTATTATTAAATTTACAAAAAATAATAATTTAGGATGAGTTTACTATTAATAGTAATAATTGGAATTACCGCTTTGGTAAGTTATAAAGGGTTTAATGATTTCAATTTTTTTAGAAAATATGAATTTCATATTGGAAGTATTCGCGCTGGAGAACAAATTAGAATGATTACTTCTGGGTTTCTTCATGGAGATATTATGCATTTAGCATTTAACATGATAACACTTTACTTTTTTGCTCCTTATGTTCTGGCAAATCTTGGAGATGTATATTTTTTATATGTCTATTTTGGAAGTATGATTGCAGGAAGTTTGTTAACGCTTTATTTGCATAAGAATGATTATTCATATAGAGCAATAGGTGCTTCTGGTGCAGTTATGGGAGTTATTTATAGTGCAATCTTGCTTAATCCTAATATGACTTTAGGGCTTTATTTTATTATTCCAATACCAGGTTATCTTTTTGGAATAGGGTATTTGTTGTATTCTATTTATGGAATGAAAGCAAAAAGAGATAATATAGGTCATACTGCGCATTTTGGTGGAGCAATAGGAGGATATTTAATTACACTTATGCGAGAGCCCGCTTTGTTGCAAACAAATACGAAGATGGTTATTTTGTTGACAATACCAATAATCGTATTATTTTATATGAATAAAACAAATAAATTATAGTTTGGCATAAGAATTGAATAAAAACAAATAAAATTAATATATCATGAAAAGAATAATTTTAGTATTAACACTTATTACAGTTATGGCTCAAGCACAAGACAACAAATTAGTTCCGCAAATTTCTGTATCAGGAGAAGGAAAAGTTAAAGTAACTCCAGATGAAGTTTTAATTACTGTTGGAGTTGAAAATACAGGAAAAGATGCAACAGAAGTTAAAAAGAAAAATGATGAAACGGTAGATTTAGTTATTAAAGCAATTAAGAAAAGAGGAATTCCAACTTCTGACTTTCAATCTAATAGAGTTTCGTTGTTTAAGAACTATGATTATGCAACTAAAAAGAACAACTACGTTGCAAATCAAACAATTGTAATTCATTTAAAAGATTTATCAAAGTATGATGCTGTAATGATGGATTTAGTGGACAGTGGAATTAATCAAATTCAAGGTGTTCAATTTAAATCTTCAAAAATGGAACAGTATGAAGCGGAAGCAAGAAAAAAAGCAGTTTTAGACGCTAAAAAGAAAGCGGAAGATTATGTTTCTGCATTAAATCAAAAAGTAGGTAAGGCTGTTTTAATTTCAGATAGCTCAAATGCTAGCTATTATCCGCAACCAATGTATAAAAATATGGCAGTATCTGCTGAAATGGATATGGGTGGATTTAAAGAGACTTTAGCTGTTGGAGAAATAGATATTACAGCAACTGTTTCTGTTAGTTTTATTTTAGAATAGAAAAAGAAGAATTTAATATTTAAAATCAATCACTTAAGATAGAATCTTGAGTGATTTTTTTTGTTTTATCTGTAGAGTGGAATAGAAGAATATTTTGTTTTGTTACAAATAAGAATTAATTCATTGTATAAAAATGTAACACAAAGTATTTGGATTAATATAGGGGTAATAAAAAAAGCGTTTAGATATGTCTAAACGCTTTTGGTTTTTGGTGGGGAGAGCAGGATTCGAACCTGCGAAGTTTTCACAGCAGATTTACAGTCTGCCCTCGTTGGCCGCTTGAGTATCTCCCCAACGCTGTGCTTGTTTCAGTAAGCGGTTGCAAATATAGGATGCTTTTTATAATAAACAAATATTTTTTTGAATATTTTTATAAAAAAAATGTAAGTATTTGTAAATGAAAAGCATAAAAAAATCTCCTTAAAGGAGATTTTTTATTAATTATATTTTCACAAGGATTATTCACCTAAAAGCTCTTTTACTTTTGCTTTTAATTCATCACCTCTTAAATCTTTAGCTACGATATTTCCTTTTTCATCTAATATGAAAGTAGCAGGAATAGATTTAACATTGTATTGCTCTGCAATAGGATCTTGCCAAAATTTTAAATTTGAAATATGATTCCATGTTAAACCATCTTTTTCAATAGCTTCTTTCCATTTTGCACCATCTTTATCTAAAGAAACACCAATTATATTTAAACCTTTATCATGATATTCATTGTATAATGCTACAACATTTGGGTTTTCAATTCTACAAGGACCACACCATGAAGCCCAAAAATCAATAATAGTAACTTTTCCTAAAGATTCTTTTAAAGAAATAGTCTTACCATCTGGTGATGGAGCAGAAAAATCAGGAGCTGGTTTACCAATAGCGATTGCAATAAAAGCATCAAGTGATTTTTTGATGTTTTTAGCACTTTTAGTTTCTAATAAATCTTTATCGAATTTCTCGTAATATCCTCTAACTTCTTCAGGAGTCATTGATTGGCTCATTAAGAAATTTTCAAGTAATAAAACAGAGATAAATGTTTTTGGATTGTTTTTCACGAAATCTTTAGATACATTACTCATTTCATCTTGAAAAGATTTATAATCATCCATTATTTTATTGATAGTTGCAGTATCTTGCGATTGTTGAGCAATTTGCATCTTTGACATGTTTTCTTTTTGAAATTGCATCATCTTTTTGTTCACAACAGTTGATTTGTCATTAAATTCTTGGAATTTTTCATTGTTTGCAGTTCCTTTAATTTTTGATTTTTGAATAGTATCTTTATCAAAAACAACTTCAATTTTTCCTTCTTCTAAAATAAAAGGCAAACTTTGCATTTCATTTTCAATTTTTAGGAAAGCAATGTCTAAATCTGGTGCAGTTCCTTTAAATTCAAACTTACCATCTGTCACAATAGCTGTATCTTTTGTAACGGGTTCTGCTTCACCACGTAGTTCAATAAAAACTTTTTTACCATTTTCAACTCCATTAACTGTTCCAGTAATGATGTATTGATTTTCTAGCGCTTTTTCACAAGAAATAAAAGCAAAAGCGGATGCTAATAATACTAAGATTTTCTTCATTATGTAATTGTATCGTTTAATTTAGTAGCAAATGTATTTATTTTTAAGGCTAATATTCAAAAATATGAATTAAATTTTTCACAAAAAAGTCAGGGTATTAACCTGACTTTGTATAATTTCAATTAAGATTATGTCTATTTTAATGTTGAAGGGCATACTCCTTCTACAAGTGGAATAGCTGTGTTTTTTATTCCAGACATTCCTGTTTCAATGTTTATCATATTGTGATATCCTCTTGACTTCATAATTGATGACCAAATTACAGAACGATAACCACCAGCACAATGTACATAAAAAGGTTCGTTTTTTGGTATTTCTGATAAATGATCGTTTAAGAAATCTAAAGGAATATTAGTAGCTCTATTTATGTGTAATGAAGAATATTCACCAGGTCTACGACAATCAATGATAGGTGTAGTTTCAAAACTTTTCTCAAATTCTTCAGGAGATACAGAATAAATGGAATCGGTTTCGTATCCGGCTTTTACCCAAGAATCAATACCTCCTTTTAAATAACCTAGTGTGTTGTCAAATCCTACTCTAGATAAACGTGTTACAGTTTCTTCTTCTTGTCCTTCAGGAGTAATTAATAATATAGGTTGTTTCACATCTCTTACTAAAGCACCTACCCAAGGAGCAAATTGTCCATGTAATCCTATAAAAATTGAATTTGGAATGTGTGCTTTAACGAAATCAGTCTCATGTCTTACATCTAAAATAAGAGCTTCAGTTTGATTTGCAATAGCTTCAAAATCTTGTGGAGATAAAGGATTGTCTGCCTTCTCTTTAATACTGTCAAGACTTTCATATCCTTGAATATTCATTAAAACATTCTGAGGGAAATAGGCAGGAGGAGGGAGTAAACCATCTAATAGTTCCTTTTTAAAATCGTCTATTGTCATATTTGCTCTTAAAGCATAATTTGTTTTTTTCTGATTCCCTAATGTGTCTGTTGTTTCTTTGCTCATGTTTTTTCCACAAGCACTTCCAGCTCCATGATTTGGATATACTATTAAGTCATCTGATAAAGGCATTATTTTATCACGTAACGAATGAAATAAATATTCAGCTAATTTATCCTGTGTTAAATCTGCTACTAGTTTTTGTGCTAAATCAGGACGACCTACATCTCCAATGAATAATGTATCACCTGTAATTATTCCGTGTTGTTTTCCATTTTCATCAATTAAAAGATAGCAAGTACTTTCTAGAGTATGTCCTGGTGTGTGAATGGCTCTAATAGTATAATTTCCAACTTTAAATTCTTGATTGTCTGTAGCAATAATTGCTTCAAAATTAGGATTGGCTGTTGGTCCATAAACAATATTTGCTCCTGTTTTTTGAGCTAAATCTAAATGACCAGAAACAAAATCGGCATGGAAATGTGTTTCAAAAATATATTTTATTTTTGCTTTGTCTTTCTCTGATCTATTTATATAAGGTTGAACCTCTCTAAGTGGATCAAATATTGCAGCTTCTCCATTGTTTTCTATATAATAAGCTGCATGAGCTATGCAACCAGTATAAATTTGTTCTATTTTCATGTGAATATTATTTTATATAAACAAAATTACAAATAATAAATTTTTAATGAAGTAACAAAGGTTACTTAACTACAATTCTTTAACTAAAATTAAGAAAGCCATAGCTAAGACAAAGTATGCAAACCCTTTTTTTAGCTGAGATTCATTTATAAATTTATTTAAAAAGATACCTAATAGGATTCCTAAAATAGAAATTGCCGAAAAAGAGATTAAAAAGAACCAGTCGATTGTTAAGTTTTGAACATCACCTAAAAAACCTATTGAAGAGTTAATTGCAATAATAAATAATGATGTTCCTATTGCTTTTTTCATGGGTAATTTGGCAAATAATACTAAAGAAGGGATGATTATAAATCCTCCACCAGCACCTATTAAACCTATAAGTATTCCAATTAAAAAGGTTTGAATAATAAGAGATGTAATACTAGACTTTTCTTTTACAATTCTTTCTTTTTTCTTTTTTAGCATTGCAATGGCTGATAGGAGCATAATAATTGCAAAAAGGAGCATTAAAAAAGTATTCTTTGATAAAGAAAAATATGAAGTGGTTATTATGGTGTCTGGAATTATCGGAATTATAAAGCGTCTTGTTAAATAAACACCTATAAATGATGGTACAGCAAACAAAATTCCATTATGAAAATCTACAAGTCCTTTTTTATAATTTTGGAACGCACCTACAACAGATGTTGACCCAACAATGAAAAGAGAATAAGCAGTAGCTACTACAGGGTTAATGTGTAAAACATAAACTAAAACAGGAACAGTTAACATGGAACCACCACCACCAGTGAGTCCTAAAACTAAGCCTATGAGCAATGCACCAATATAAGCAAATACTTCCATTACATTATAAGTATTTCAATCTTGTTTCTGTGTAATTTTATTTTGCCTTGAAGTTCTAAGCTTTTTAATAACCTAGAAATAACAACTCTAGAAGTGTGCATCTCATAAGCAATTTGCTGATGTGTATTGTTAATTTCAGTACTGCCAATAACTTTTGCTTTGTCGGTTAAATATTTATATAAGCGTTCATCTAAATTCATGAATGCTAGTGTGTCAATAGCTTCTAGCATTTCATTTAAACGAATGTTGTAACTGTCAAAAACAAAATTTCTCCAAGTTTTATATTTAGTTAACCATTCTTCCATTTTCTCAATAGGTATCATAAACATAGCACCATTGTTTTCTGCAACAGCTCTTATTTTACTTTTAGATTTCCCCATGCAACAGGTTAAAGTCATAGCACATGTATCGCCACGTTCTAAAAAATAAAGTAGCAATTCATCTCCATTTTCATCTTCTCTTAGAATTTTTATGGCACCATCAAGAAGTAATGGCATAGATTTAATATAATCGCCAATTTCAATTAAATTTTCATCGGCTTTAAAACTTTTATAAGTAGCTACTTTTTCAATTTCCTCTAGTAATGCTTCTTCAAAGATATATTCGTAAGCGTCTTTTAATTTTTCTTTCATGATTCTAAATATATTCAAAGATACTCTATTCTAAATAATTTTGTTTGCTACTTTTGTTACATAACTGGGACTGTTTAAAAAGATTAATTGCTTTTGCCTAAATGTTTCTTTTTTTGAAGACAATGTATTTTATGCAATAGCTCTTTTTTTATATAGAATGTCAAAATAAAAAGCAGCGTGTAATATTTGATATTACACGCTGCTTTTTTATTATAAATTCAAAGGTTTTACATCGCCATTTGCAGTAATAATGTAATAGCGATTATTTCGTATAATAGTATTTTTAGGAAGTTGATCTTCTTTTAATTTAATTTTAATGATTAAATCATAAAATATTTGAATTGTAGGTTCTGTAATATCGGCATTAACAACAAAAGTATGCGTTTTAGAAAGTGAAGCATCATAAAACTGGGTGTTGTTTTTTCTAATATTGTTTACAGTGCTTTCTGGTGCAAAATTTATACTAGCTTGGCTATAGGCAGTGTAATTTTTATAACTTTCCATTGGGTAAACCGTATTATATCCTTCGGTTAACGATTTCTCTTTTTTAAACAAATCAGTATTCATAATAGCAGAATAATTGGTTAACATTTGTTTATATTCTTCAGCAGCTTTAGTTTGTAGAACATCTCTAATATGGTCTAAATTACTGGTTACATAATCAACTTTTGCTAAATCATAAATTTCTTGTTTAGCACACACATTCATTATGGTGTTTAAATCGTTTGTTTTTTTGTATTTGATGATTAAGTTTTTCTTTAACTCAAATCCAGAAGGTTTTTCGTTATACGTTTTAGGATTAAAAATTTTCTTCTGAATTTCATAATCATACATCGGAAGAAAAGAAATCATGTCAATAATAATTTCAATTTCTGCATTAAATGCAGTAAGTTGCTTTATTACATTTTCCAAGCGTTCATCCATTAATTTTGTTGTTTCTTCTGCTGTTTTTCCTATTTGAAGCACACTAAAAACAGCTCGTTGCGAAGAAGCTTTTTCGTTATAAATTCCTTTAATTTGAATATACATTTCATTTTCATTACCAGTAGTTGTTTGAATCGTATTAACCTGATTGTTTTGATACTGATTTCGAGAATTGTAATTGCCACTAGAAAGTGCTTTTGCAGTTTCTGAATTTGCATTTCCAGAATGTTGTGCAAAGATTTCCAAACTTAATAATAAAGCAATAGCTAAGGTAAATTTTAAATTTTTCATTTTATTTCAGTTTTTAAATTTATAGTGAAGTGTCAATCTTATAAGAAACAGTTAGAGTAAGCGCATATTGAATTCCAACTTCTGATTTTGCCATATTAATTACTTTATCAAAATCATGGGTATCAATGCCATCATAAAAGAAAGTCGTGTTTTTTCGAGCCAACTTTTTTATGAAATTTTGATTTTGACTTAAATTTCTATAATACGTTTCTATTTCAGCACTTTCAAATGCTTGATATTTTTTATATTGAGATTGCGGAAAAAAGATTAAAAAGTCTTCCGAAGCATTTGGAGTGCCTATAATTTTCTTTTTAAATGTTTTAATGTAAAGGTCTTTTTTATGTTTCGCAATTTTCATGGCTTCTTCAAACAAATTAGAATGAATATCCATTATATCATCATTATAATAATCTACCTTTATAACATCATAAATAGCATATTTTGACGCTAGAGTAATAATACGTTCAATTTCGGCTAAGTTCTTACTTGAAATAATAATGTTCTTTTTTATTTCATATCCTTTCTGATACTCATTTGCTTTAGTAGCAGCAATGTTGTAATCATATACTTTTGTTTGCGATATAAAATCAACATAAATATCTTCCTTTTTTATATTCATGTTGTGTAAATCATGAGTAAAACCATTGATTCTTTTATTTAATATAGTATTACATTCAGAAACAGTTTCAGCCTCTTCATTAGTTCCTAAAACAAGTGTAAAAGAATCGGCCTTATTATTTAAAAGTACTTTTATAGACACCGTAAGAAGATTATCATTTATACTAATTGTGTTTTTAAAACTATTCTTAGAAGAACCATAATGAGAAGTAGAATTTGATTCATAAATTCGATTTCCACTAATTTGAGATTGTGTAGTAATACTTAAAAGAACAAGCAAAAACGATACATAATTTTTCATTTTTATAATTTTTTAAAGTTTATGCAGCAAACATATTGTTCATTTTAAAATGTGCAATGGTAAACACACTGCATATACATTGTAATGTTTTTTCAGTACATTTACAGGAGTTTTACAGTATGAATTTTTAAGATAAAAGTAGCTTTACAAAAGATTTATGACAGATATTGAAGTGTTTTATGAATTGAAGAAAAGTGTTTTAGAACACTATAAAAAACGCTATCCGTATTTTGATGGAAATTGGAAAAGTTTCAGTTCACAAGATATTTTAAATCTTATTGATGATGTTCAGGAAAATACAAAAAATAGTGTAAGCGAAAAATGGATTTATACTCATTTAAAACCAGAAACTAATGAAAAATTGCCAAGAAAAGACATGTTGGATATTTTTTCACAATATGTAGGCAAAGAAACTTGGAACGAATATAAATTCGTTTTTTTAAATCAGACAAAAAAAGTTCAAAAGAAAAACAAGGCTCCAAGTAAAACAAAATATTGGATATTAGGCTTCGCAATTATAGTTTTGTTTTTATTCCTTTTTTGGAGAACAAAACAATCTGAAAACAAAACAAAAACAATAGAATTAAACGAAAAGTATAGCAACGATTCTATTTCTTCACAAACCACAAAAGCATTTGTAGTAGAAGATTCTGTTTTAACAGAAATTGCTATTGAAAACTCTAAGATAGAAGTAAAAGAGAACGCAAAAGTAATAGTAAAAGGTCCTTTTTATGAAGAAAGAATAGTTGATTTACAAAAGACACCCGAAATTAAAAAAGTAGTATTAGAACCAAATGATTATGCAAATATTCTACATGGTTTTATAAAAAGCGATATAAAAGACTGGCAAACAAGAAAAGAACAGTTAGACAAAATTTTAGACGAAAATGTAGAAGTTATAGTAATGTTACAAAATAATTTAGGAGCCGAATATTTTAATAAAGAAGAGTTTTCTCAAAAAGTAATTATTCCAACACCTTCGTTGAAACAATTGCAAATAGTGGAAATCAAAAAAAACACAGAAAATAAAATTATATTCATCCGATTAGTAAAACGATAATGAAAAACATAATATACCTATTTTTTTGTATTCCATTTTTTGCAATATCACAAAATAGTAATGCAAAAATAGTAAGCAATAAAAACAGCATTCTAGCAAATTTTTCAGAAACTTCAATAGTAGCTTATCAAGATGGTGCTGTTGAAAAAATAGAAGATTTCTATAGTTATCTAAATTTATATGCACAAACTTCAAATGCGAATGTAAAAAACGAAATAAAAGCAAACATTGAAGCCATATTTCTAAATCAAAATTTAATTTTAACCGACATTGTTGAAGGAAATGAAGTAAAAAAAACAATGCAAGAACTCCTAGAAAAGTTCAAAAACACATCAACTCATTTTGAAACATCAAACTTTAAAAAAGAAATGGATTCAAACGGTAATTTCTTCCTTATTCATTATGATTTACAAGTGAAAAATGAAGAAAACAAACAATATAAAATACATCAAAAAGTATATTTTTTTCCAAGTATAAAAAACTTTGGAACAACACAAAAGAATGTTTGGCAACTAAAATTAGGCGAATTTTAATGCAATATAATAAGTACAATTTTCACAAATACACTTTTTGCGTTTTTCAAGAAGTTGAAAATAATATAGTAGAAAAATTAAATTTGAGTTACAAAAGCAAATCAGGAAGCGCCTATTATTTTACAGCAGAAGGAGTATATAGAGTTTCAAACCATTGGGGAAGAGCAGCAAACTGTAGATGGAGATTACATTCGAAAAACAAAACAGTAAATCAGATTAAAAGAATTGGATATGCAAATTGGACCGATTTTTATCCAAATAATGAACATGAAAAATTATATTATATAGAAGTAAATTGGGAAACAAAAGAAGTTCATTTTCAACATAAAGAAAATCCAAATTACAATGATAAATACATCCTTAGAAATGCAGCTATAACAGCAAAAAGAATCCAAACAATAAGAGAAATACTTTTAGAAGAAAACTGGGCAAAATATCTTATATTTGAAAGTATTGAAGACCTTCGAAAAGAAATAGTAAATCAATTAATTCAAACAGAAGATACATTCATAAAGATTAAACAAAATTACAGCTAAGAATGGGAAGAAGAAATGAAAACAATAGATTAGCACACAAGAAAAAAGTGGATGCCAAAAAAAATCGTGAAAACGAAGCAAAAGCAGCATTAAAAGCAAAAAAGAAAGCCATCCTCAATAAATTTAACCTAAACCCAAATGAATCAGGAACAACTAATACACCTTCATAACGAAATTCAAATCGTAATTGATGCTATGGCAGTTAAAGAATTTAAGACAGCTAATAATAAATTAGTCAAAATAAGTGATGAAATCGATGATTTATTAGATACTACAAAAGATGACAAGTTTCTAGTAGAATTAAGTAAATATCAAGTTCTTCTAAAACATTTACAAGTAAAATTAAATTCTGCGGAATAGATAATTTACTTAGATACAGCTTCAAATTATGCTTTTTTAATCCGTTAGATGTAATTAGTTTTTGATAAAAATTTTTCATTAGTTTTGAGTTGTTTTTTATTATAGGAGTGAGAAGCGTATCGAAAAGTTTAGTTTCGTTTTGCCACATAAAAGAACTCGAACTAACTAGTATTTTAAATAATTTTACCTCAAAGATTATTCCTTTAACTAAAAATTAATACTTGTTATTTACATTGACTTATAAGATTATGTATCTTTATGTCAATGAAAAAGAATAGCATTACAAGTGGGTTTCAGTTTACTAAATATGAAGCACCATTTAAAACTCCATTTGAAAAATTATTTCCTATTTTCCAGGAACTAATTACGCACACTTCAGGCGATTTTGATGAAGCTATAGATTGGTTACGACAATTAGATGTAGAATACCAATTGACTACTCCTGAATATACTATTGATGATTTTATAGAAGATTTAAAGAAAAAAGGATACATTAAGGATGAAATAAAACCCGATGGATCTGGAGGAATGGCAATTACTGCAAAAACAGAAAGAGCCATTCGTCAGCATGCTTTAGAACAAATTTTCGGCAACCTTAACAAAGCAGGTTCGGGAAATCATAAAACCAAACAATCAGGAAAAGGAGACGAACAAACTGGCGATTTGAGAGAATTTCAGTTTGGTGATTCAGTTGAGCAAATTTCACTTACAGAAAGTCTCAAAAATGCTCAAATTAACAATGGAGTAGGGGAATTTAAACTAACCGAACGCGATTTGGTTGTAGAAGACAATCACCATAAATCTCAAATGAGTACAGTGTTAATGATTGATATTTCACACAGTATGATTCTCTATGGAGAAGATAGAATTACTCCAGCCAAAAAAGTAGCAATGGCTTTAGCCGAACTCATCACAACTCGTTATCCAAAAGATACATTAGATATTTTAGTATTTGGTAACGATGCTTGGACTATAAAAATAAAAGATTTACCCTATTTACAAGTTGGACCTTATCATACAAACACAGTTGCAGGATTACAATTAGCAATGGATATTCTGCGAAGAAAAAGAAATACCAATAAGCAAATTTTCATGATAACCGACGGAAAACCAAGTTGTGTGCGTGAGAAAAACGGAGAATATTACATGAATAGTAACGGTTTAGACCAATATATTGTAGATAAATGCTATAATCAGGCAGCTCAAGCACGAAAATTGCACATTCCAATTACTACTTTCATGATTGCTCGTGATCCTTATTTGCAACAATTTGTCAATTATTTTACCGAAGCCAATCAAGGAAAAGCATTTTACACGGGTTTAAAAGGACTCGGCGAAATGATTTTTGAAGATTATGAGAATAATAGGAAGAAGAAGATTAGGTAAAAAAGGATTAATAATTAATCCATAGTAATTAGTCAGTTTATATTAAATATTCGAGAACATAGAGAACACTTTAATATATTTTAAAAATACATTTAAATGAAGCAATTTCTTCTATTTTTTTTAATACTACTCTCAAACATAGTTTTTTGTCAAAAGGATTCTCTTTCTTTTGAAATGGAAATTTACAATAGGCGTTTTGAGTTATCAGAACCAGTACTTCCAGATTATCCAATCTTTAAAGGTTTAGAATTAAATGCTATTTGGGAATGTTTAATCACATTAGAAATCACGCATCATGTGAAAGAAAATATTGATTTTACAGCCGTAAGAACTCAAATATTTGATAGATTGAAACAAATGGCAACAATATTAGGGAACGAAGGCACTTTCTTTTATTTAGAAAATGGCTATGATAGTTATAATTGTATTCAAGAAAAAAATAAAGACTATTTGAAAACTAAAGAATTGTATCAATATATAGGAGAATGTTCATTACCAACAGGGTATAGAGAAGGAATGGAAGTATTCAATAAAGCAACTAGGGAAATCCAAAATAAATTAGCATATCAAAGAATAAAAAAAGAAAAATAATACAATATAAAATCATATAATGAAAAACATAAAAACAGTAGGCGAATTAAAAAAATCAGGATACCAATCTAAAAATATAAAAGACGAATTACGAACGAATCTAAGAAACAAAATAAAATCAGGAGAAACTACTTTTGAAGGTGTTCACGGATTTGAAAATACAGTAATTCCAGAATTAGAAAGAGCCATTTTATCACGTCATAATATTAATTTATTAGGACTTCGTGGTCAAGCCAAAACCAGACTAGCTCGTAAAATGATTGAATTGCTAGATGAATACATTCCAGTTGTGGAAGGTTCGGAAATAAATGATGATCCATTAAATCCAATTTCTCGTTTTGCTAAAGAGTTAATTAAAGAAAAAGGAGATGAAACTCCAATTACTTGGTTACACAGAAGTGAACGTTTCTATGAAAAATTAGCAACACCAGATGTAACTATTGCCGATTTAATAGGTGATGTGGATCCAATTAAAGCAGCTAATTTAAAATTAAATTATGCAGACGAACGTGTCATTCACTTTGGGATGATTCCGCGTGCACATCGTTGTATTTTTGTTATTAATGAATTACCCGATTTGCAAGCACGCATTCAAGTAGCGTTGTTTAATATCTTACAAGAAGGAGACATTCAAATTAGAGGCTTTAAATTAAGATTGCCAATAGATGCTCAGTTTATATTTACTGCAAACCCAGAAGATTATACTAATAGAGGGAGTATTGTAACGCCATTAAAAGATAGAATAGGCTCTCAAATATTAACACATTATCCAGAAAGTATTGAGATTGCCAAAACAATTACAGAACAAGAAATAAAACTAGATAAAAACCAACATGAAACAGTTTATGTACCTAGTTTAGCAAAAGATGTTTTAGAACAAATTGTATTTGAAGCAAGAGAAAGTGAATATGTAGATATAAAAAGCGGAGTTTCGGCACGATTAAGTATTACAGCTTATGAAAATTTGATTTCTACAGCAGAAAGAAGAACTTTATTGGCAGATGAAGATAAAACAACCGTTCGCTTATCCGATTTTATGGGTATTATTCCTGCTATAACAGGAAAAGTAGAATTAGTATATGAAGGAGAACAAGAAGGAGCAGCAATAGTAGCGCAATATTTAATAGGTGATGCCATTAAGACATTATTTCCAAACTATTTTCCAAAGATTGAAAAATTAGAACGCGAAGAAGAGAAAAATGCTTATACTGAACTATTAGAATGGTTCTTTGCAGAAAGTGGTTTTGAATTATTAGATCATTTTACAAATGATCAATATCAAAAAACACTAGATGCTGTCCTACCATTAGAAAATATAATTCAAAAATACCAACCTGAATTTTCAAAAGAAGACAAATATTTTTTAAAAGAATTTATTCTTTGGGGATTAGTAGAACACGAAAAATTGTCTAAAAACCGTTTTCAAACAGGATATCAATACAAAGATTTATACAGCAATTTTTTGAGTAGATTATAATTTTTAAGTAAGTCATTTATATCATTGAAGGTGGTGGAGTTTCTAGAAAAAAGAAGCTATTATAGCCCAATATTGCTGCTACAAAAGTTGAAATATAGACACTTCCACCATCTTTTAAATATAAATTTCCATTGGATATAATTTTGGTGCACTTTCAGATGGCAACCATTCAAATTTTTCTTCCATAGTGGTTGTACAGAAAACCAAAACTAAACTTACAAAGAATAGGTATTTAATAATTGTGACTCTCAATATCTTATTTTTTATATTCCCACATGTTGTCTAAATCTATTTTTGTAATAGGAAATTCCTTATCCTCTTGTTTGAAAACTAACCTGCGATTACTTAAATCTTCATTCATTTTTAAAACAATCTCTATCGGTTTTGTAGCATCTACTTGTTTGAATAAATTGAATATTTCAGTCTCGTCTATATTCTTAAATTCAAAGACATAATGTTTTCCTTTTGGATTTGTAATTATAAATGATAAGTAATCTGGAATAGCTCTTTCTTTAAATTCGTTTTTTAAAAGTGCTTCGTCAAACAAATCTTCTCTCTCTCCATTAAACATTTCCATAGAACTATTTTCAAAAGTATAATTAGGAATATCAATATTGGTTCTCCAATTATACTTTTTACGATAGGTATCCCAAAGTCCAAACTCTATTCCTCCTTTTTGTTTGATATTTTCTATAGCTTCTGGATAAATTTCAGTCAAATCCATAAAATCTTCTTGAGAAATTGTTGGATTTCCAGGGACAAAATCTTTCATAGCAACTTGCGTTTCTTTTGCTTGATAACGACCTATTTCTACTTGATTCCCTTCACCATACATCCAAACAACGGCAACGCCTCCTGGTGCTAAGCCTACTATAATTTGATTATATGTTTTCTTTTTTTTAGTCCTATAATTTACCACTCCTTCTTTAAAGAGCTTTGTCATTTTTTCCTTGGGTAATGCCCAGTTCCCTGTATAAAATTTGTTTTCAACGAAAGAAGCCCATGTAACCTCTAATCTGACAGGTACTGGTTTAAAATCATCTCCTGTCACATGAGTTGACCCATCATTACCCCAGCCACTATGAGCTAAGGCTGAGCAAGGGATATAAACACTATTGCCGTCTTCAAAAAAAAGATGGCCATTATAAATATTCATTGGGTATAACTTTGGTGCGCTTTCTGAGGGCAACCATTCAAATTTTTCTTCCATAGTGGTTGTGCAGGAAGCCAAAACTAAACTTACAAAGAATAGGTATTTAATAATTGTGACTCTCAATATCTTATTTTTTATATTCCCACATGTTGTCTAAATCTATTTTTGTAATAGGAAATTCCTTATCCTCTTGTTTGAAAACTAACCTGCGATTACTTAAATCTTCATTCATTTTTAAAACAATCTCTATCGGTTTTGTAGCATCTACTTGTTTGAATAAATTGAATATTTCGGTTTCGTCTATATTCTTAAACTCAAACACATAATGTTTTCCTTTTGGATTTGTAATTATAAATGATAAGTAATCAGGAATAGCTCTTTCTTTAAATTCGTTTTTTAAAAGTGGTTCATCAAACAAAGTTTCTCTTTCTCCATTAAACATTTCTATAGCAATTTTCTCAAAAGTATAATTAGGAATATCAATATTGGTTCTCCAATTATACTTTTTACGATAGGTATCCCAAAGTCCAAACTCTATTCCTCCTTTTTGTTTGATGTTTTCTATAGCTTCGGGTAATTCTTTACTAAGATCCATATACTCTTCTTGAGAAATTTTCGGGTTATTAGGAACAAAGTCTTTCATAGCTACTTGAGTTTCTTTTGCTTGATAACGACCTATTTCTACCTGATTCCCTTCACCATACATCCAAACAACAGCTACACCTCCTGGTGCTAAACCAACAATAATTCTGGAATATCTACTCCTTTTCTTAGTATTATAATTTACCACTCCTTCTTTAAAAAGTTTGGTCATTTTTTCCTTGGGTAATGCCCAATTCCCTGTATAAAATTTGTTTTCAACGAAAGAAGCCCATGTAACCTCTAATCTAACGGGTACTGGCTTAAAATCATCTCCTACCACATGAGTTGACCCAATATTTCCCCATCCATCATAAGCCATTCCTGAACAAGGCACATAAATACTATTACCATTTTCAAAAAAAAGGTGACCATTATAAATTTCCATTGGGTATAATTTTGGTGCACTTTCTGTAGGTAACCATTCAAATTTTTCTTCCATAGTTGTTTTACAGGAATTAAATATTATTAGTATTATTAAATAATATATGTTATTTTTCATGTTATGAATTTTTTGCTGTTTTTCTAAATCTGCGAATAGTAAACTTATCTGTAAATTCATAATTAGGACCTAGCCCAACTTCTCCAAATTTTGCGGACCAATGGAAATATTTATTTCTCAATTCTAATAACATATTGTGGTCGTTTACTATTAAATTAAATTTTTCTGTTGTCATCTTTTTGTTTGCTAGTTGCGCTCTATACAACTCTATCTGTGCATTAGTATAATATGTCATTTTAGGTTTTTCTCCTGAAATATAGTCATCTAATCGTTTCTTTACTTTTGTTAAATCAAGTGGGTATTTTGTGTCTTCAGTGCCATCAGGAAGAGGGAAATTTTTATTTAGTTTATCTACATTCATCACCTCTTTTTGAAAGTCAAATACTTTTTCGCCCATAATGTGCAGTGGCACAAAACTATATCTATTACTGATATTTGGTCTATTTCCATACGTTTCATGCCATTTATTAGGTCTCACTACTTCTCCTTCTTTGTACCAACCCTGCGTAATCAAATTATTTAAATCATTATTCAATACGGTGTCCCATTCTTCATCACTATAGCCATCAAAAACAGTATTATCAAAATCCAGTAGTTGAACATTGTCTGGCGAATCATGAACATAAGCTCCTCCTATATCACAGTGTACTCCAGGTAAAGAATATTCACTTCCTCCAGCCGCTTTTACACTTGTGAGCATAAAATTTGTTCTATGCTCATCTTCAGCCGCTAATTGAAATACTTTGGCTGCTTTTCTAATATCATTCAAATGCAATTCTTCAACATCATTTTCAAAATCTTTAAACGCTCCTGTTGTATTAGGGTCATAAGATGAAACAGTATCATATAAACCTACAAATTGCACTTTAACAAGTACATCATTTACATCAATTCCCATCTCTGTTAGTTTCAAACCTAAATGACCATATTTTGGTAACATATCTAGGTCTGTTTTACCTCCATGGCTATCTCGTTTTTCTAAATCTCGTGTACCATCATTATTTTCAACCCATGCTTCAATTGGTTTGTATTTATCTTTCGTTACTTCGTAGACAAAATTTCTAGCGGCAGCAGCACCACGACTAAAACCAAAAACATCTAAATAAATAATTTTTACATTATTATCCTTTTTTAGCTCTTTAATTACTTCTACTACCTTTTCACATCCTTTTTTCACTTTAGCCACTATACCTGTAGAACCTGCTCCAAAGGCTCCACCTGCTCCTTTTGTAAAATAAGAACTATCTCTGTCAAAATCCTCAGTTCCAATTCCTTCAATATATATTTTAGATATAAACTTATCCGTTTTTTTAGTATATGCAGTTTCCAGTCTAGCAACATTAGACCAGTCGTTTTCATAACTATCATTTCCACTATATTTTTTATAGGCTTTATTTCCTTTATCTCCTTCTTTTCCTAATCTAGCATTTGTATTGGTTCTGTTATTCATGGTTCCATCGAGAAATACACCAATTCTTATATTGACTATTCCATTTGGAGGTGGTGGAGGAGAATAACCTCCAAAACTAATGTTTGTTGCCATCTGAAATTATTTTTTATTAGAGATATTATATCTAAGCTCGCAATTGTAACCTTATATATTAAATTTTAATCGCTATATATATTGTTTTTTGTGAATTGTAATAGTTTTTCTTTAAAAATTTTTTAGACTTTTTTGTACTATTAAACTCAACGGTTTTACTGCTTTGTAATGTTGCAATACTGAATTTTGTAGGAACATTCTATACACAAAAATAGAAAAGCGTATTAGGTTAAAATTATATTTTTTTAAATTTAACAAAAAGTACAGAAAAACTGTAATTGCTTTAACATTGATTTATCACTAAACTTTACTATTGTAAAGTTTTCATTAAGAAATAAACCTAAACAATCTAAATTAGTTGAGGTAACTTTTATCCAATTGGTTTTATACTGCTAAAAGTGTTTATAGTTGCTGCCTTAAGTCTTCTCGAAACATAAATTTGTTTGTCATTTAATGTTTTAAGAAAGAATAGAATAGAGGGTAAGAATCAAGAAACATTTGAATCTTAATTGTACTGTGTTTTTACGTCTTTTTAGTTCGCTAAATTTAAAAATAATATTTCTCTCTAATAATAATAAACTATCGATTTTAAGAAACCATTTTAAATAATGAAAAAAGAATCGACTAAATAGATTATAATAAAGAAAATAAAAAAGTTAATAGATAAATTTTCAACGCATTTTTTTTAAATTTGAGAACAACAAAAAAATAACATGACTGAAAAAAAAGAATGTCGTCAAAGAATATTTCAACATTTAGATGGAATTGTAACAGCTCCAGTTGCATTTACATTATATAAAAAAGAAATTTGTTCTTATTTAATAGAAAAAAAAGAAGTTCAATTAGCAGAATTAGTTACAAAATTTCAAGTAAATGAAGGCTATCTTAATGTAGCACTAAGAACACTCGCATCACAAGGATTTCTAAATTATCAAGTAGACAATAATACAAATAAAATTACAATAAATACCAATGAAAAAAGTAGCTATGCTTTTTCATTATTTCCACTTTATGAAGATGTTGTTACCTTATTAAAAGAAACACAAATCTTCACTTCGGTTCGTATTGCAACGAATGCTATAACTAAGTTAGAAGCTATTTTTATAAAATATAAAGAACACTTTAATATAACATTTTCAACTAATTCAGAAGAAAAAGCCATTCAAGAACAAATTTTAGGACACATAGAAGGGTATCTTGTAGCACCTATAATTGTAAGTTTAGGAATGACAGGAATGTTTCATAAATACTTTATGGAAACGTCTTTTAGAGCAGAAGAATTTCATAAAGAACCAGAAATTTTTAAAGTAATACTCAATTTCTTTACATATTTAGGTTGGTTTACAGAAAAAAAAGGAAATTATCAATTTACAGAAACAGGGCTGTTTTTCGCAAAAAGAGCTACTGCTTATGGCGTAACAGTGTCCTATTTACCAATGTTTAAAAACCTAGATACTTTATTATTTGGAAATCCAGCAGATCTAAGAGATATAGCACAAAATGAAGATGAAATTCATGTAAATAGAGAAATGAATGTTTGGGGAAGTGGTGGAGCACATGCTACTTATTTTAAAGTAATAGACGATATTATCATTGAACTTTTTAATAAACCAATAAATGAACAACCTAAAGGAATTTTAGACATGGGTTGTGGTAATGGAGCTTTTCTACAGCATATTTTTGAAGTTATAGAAAGACAAACATTACGAGGAAAAATGCTCGACGATTATCCGTTGTTTTTAGTAGGAGCCGATTACAATCAGGCTGCATTAAAAGTAACAAGAGCTAATTTAATTAAAGCAGACATTTGGGCAAAAGTGATTTGGGGAGACATTGGAAGACCTGATCTTTTAGCGAAAGACCTTCAAGAAAACTATAATATAGATTTAAAAGATTTACTTAATGTGCGTACTTTTTTAGATCACAATCGTATTTGGGAAGAACCAGAAACTTTTACCAAAGAAAGAATAAGTACTTCAACAGGAGCATTTACACATAGAGGAAAACGAATTTCAAACAATGACGTCGAAGAAAATTTAGCACTTCATTTAAAAAAATGGGCTCCCTATGTAAAACAATATGGATTACTGATTATTGAATTGCATACAATTTCGCCTCAATTAACAGCTAATAATTTAGGAAAAACAGCCGCTACAGCTTATGATGCTACACATGGCTTTTCAGACCAGTTTATAGTTGAAATAGATGTTTTGCACAATGTAGCTTCTGAAGTAGGACTATTTCCAGAACCTTTATCGTTTAAGAAATTTCCAAATACAGATTATGCAACAGTAAGTATAAATCTATTAAAAGGATAACCCGTTGACTGAAATTATGTAAAAACGTCACTTCGAGTTTTTTTTTATGAAAGCGAATAGCAATTTCACAAAAAAGTATTGAGAAATATTCTTATAATAAAAATCACTCCAACTGAGAAAAAAACATCAAAACGGATTACACTCAACAGGTTAAAAGAAAATAGAAAATAATCGGAGTAAGTATAATTATTAATTGTAAACATGTCAAAGTGCTATTGTAAATCGAATATTGATTTTAAAGATTGCTGTAACCCATACCTAGAAAATCAAAAGAAACCAAAAACTCCTGAAGAATTAATGCGTTCTCGTTATACTGCGTATGTTTTGCAAAAAGCAGATTATTTAATAGAAACAACACATATATCACAACGTAAATATTATAAGAAAAAAGAAGTTCTAGAATGGTCAAAAACAAATACATGGCTAAAACTAGAAGTGCTAAAAGCACAAGACAATTGGGTGGAATTTAAAGCGTATTATTTAGATGAAAACTTACAAGCACAAATGCATCACGAAAAGTCAACTTTTAAGCAAGAAAACGAAATTTGGTACTATGTTGATGGAGTTTTCTTTTAATATAATGTTATAAAACAAAGATAGTAGTAGAAACACCTACTACTATCTTCTCAAACTTAAAACTTAAATATTACTCAACTTATATCTGTGTTTACTCTTTTGGGAAAAAAGATTACGATATTAAACACCTAAATTCATTATAAATGAAAATATGTTTGTTTTATAATTCCAACAAAACTATAAATTCGCAATACATTAAAACCCCGTAGAAATACCTGATTTTTAAAAAGAGTTGAGGTAATAGTAAAACGCATATTAAATGAATATGTTTCTTAGCATACTATTCCATAAACTTTTCAATGCGGATAACCTTTTCACCCTTGCAAAAAGGAATCTTACAACTAGGACTATAATAGCAATTGCCATTGTAAACATAATCTACTTCACCAGAAACCAAAACACCAATGACTTTATGTGTGTAGAAATTAAAAACAGGAGAACCAGAGTTACCTTGAAAACTATCCAGTGAAGTATAAAAATAAAACGGATTAGTATTTTCTTTTATAGAAGCATTCAGCGCAACTTTTGTAGGCAAACCAGTAGGATGACCTATCATGTATACTTCATTTTCATTAGAAGGAATCTTTGAAACATTTTCCCATTCTAAAATAGGTCTGTTAAAATCCCTATCTACTTTAAACTCTATAAGATCTAACTCTTCTTCTTTTTTAGAAACAGTTTTCGGATAATAAATATCATCTACATTGAAATAATAATTTACAACATCATTTGCAACCACTAACTTATAACCAAAAAGCACAATATAATCTGTAATTGGTCTTTCAAAAACATGATTAGCTGTGAGCATTGTATTTTTAGACACAATAAATGCAGTCCCAATTCCTGCTACCGTTTGATTATAAAAAGGAACATCATTGCACAAATTATAAATAGAACCTAGAGAATGAGAAGCATTCAGAAAATAAGTATCCTTAGCTAGTTGAGAAAGATTTTCCTTTTCAATAATAATGCCTACAGATTCACTTTTTTGTAATATTTCAAATTGCCAATTCACCATTGGATCTAATTGCAATAACTCAATGCGACTATCAAATTGAGAAGGACCAGAAAGCCTTGTTATTTTTAGCTCCAAATCAGATATTATGATTCTAGCATCAGAAGTTTCAGAATCATCTTCAATTATAGATTCAATACTTTCAAGCTCCTTTCTTTTGAGCATTTCTAAAAGCATATTTTGATTTACTTTTTGATCCTTTTTTAAAGCATCCAAAATTATTTTTTCTAACATCTTCTGATTCATTTTACTATCAAAAATAATCTTATCATCAATCATTTTCTCTACTTTAACCATGGCAGAATCGGCCTCCTGTGCAGAAGCAAAAGAAAGAATAAAAAAGAAAAATAAAATAAACCTCATTTAGTCTTTGTATTTTCCTGAAAGCGTTAACAGCGGAATATCAATTGTAATACCCAAGTTTACACGATATGAATCTACCGATTCAAATGCGTCTGTTCCTACTGGAATATCTCTTAGTTTTGGACCATATTGCATACCTAAATTTACAGCAAAAGGTGAATTTCTAAATCCATAAATTACATATAAACCAGGAGAAAAAATATCATTAAAATTAAATTCAGGTAGAGTTTGCGTGTCATTATTACTATCAAGACGTAAACGAACAGGAGCTGCAATATCAATGATAGGAATAAATAAACCAATGCTTGTTCCTTTTTTAAAAGCACCCCATGGCTGAATATAGAACCCAACAGGAGCAGTAAACCCTAAAGTTGTAGCTCTATCTTGATGATCAGAAAATTCAAATCCACCCATAATACCAGGAAAAGAATTAATAGCATAATAACTTCTTGCTCGTTCTTTTAAAGAAGAACTTCCCACTGGCAATGCAAAAGATTCAATAGCTTTTTCCACATCTTCAGCAGTAGCAGAAAGAGAAATATCATTTAAAAGATGAATAATTTTTAAGGCCTGCGTATCTTTTAAAACAGTATTATTTGTAATATAATCAGGAGCAAATGCCATAAATAAATCCCTTAGTTCATTTTCCAAAACCAAAGTAGCATCTGGTTGGTACAAAATTTGAGATTGGAACAAAGCTTTTTGATAGGCTATTAATTTATTTTTTATGTGTTCTTGCACCTTTTCACTTTGACCTTTACTATCTAAATAATCAAGTATGTTTTTGTTTATTTTTTCAGTATCAATACCAAAATTGGCAAATAAATAAGTGCTATCCTTAATTAAAGCATTGTGAAAAACTTTTAAATTTTGTTTGTACTGGTTTAAAGTAAGCGTTGAATCATCAAAAGACTTTAAAAACACATCCAAACCTTCTTGAGTATTTTTAAGCTCCTTTTTATCCATTAATTTTAGATTAACAATAGTTAAAGGACTTTTTAAATTCTTAACTTCTTCAATCTTAATATTAGGATTAAATGCTTTTCGAATAGTCATTAAATCACTTTGTTGTTCTAATAGTATTTTAGTATTGTATAAATTATTTTTAAAGTTTTGATCTTTAACGTTTAAATAAAGAGGAATCTCAATGGCTTTTATTATAGCATTAGAATACTTCTTTTGATGTAAATCTAAAACCAAGTCATTTCCTGTTTTAGCAATAGCAAAATAAGGAATAAGTTTTGTTTTAAAAGTAAGTGAAGTAGACACACTATCAGGAAGTATTATAACATTGTAATCGTTTTTCAAGAGCAAATCAGACGTGGCTACAATTTCTTCCGTAAATCCTATTATATCATGTACAAAACCATGAATTTCTTCATATTCTATCTCTTCATTGTTTTTATTTTTCTTCTTAATAGATTGTGCTGTTGTATGAATCTTTTCAGCATATTGCGCAACATTTACAAGATTCTCTTTTATAAAATTAAAATCAGATTGTCCACCACGTATTTTTTCTACTGTGATAGTAGTCATTATTTTTTTTACCTCGAAAGGGAAAATGTCATTTGCTTTTTTAAATTGGATATTAAAGTATTTCAAATTCTGTTGATGTAAAAAACCAAAGTATAAAAAGTAGAAATTAGTTTCATTTCCATAATTTGATAAAAAATCAATACTAGCAAATTTTTGTTCTCCATTTTCAACAACCGTTAAACTATAAGCCAACATAGAAGCCAATCGAAGTCCTTGTGCAATATTAAATTTAGAAGAATTATCCGTATTATTTCTCCAGTTTGTTAATGCTTTACTATTTTCTAGAAGCTCAAAATAATCAACAGGATTTTTTATCTTCGAAAGTTGAGGTATAATTTCAAGACCATCAAAAGCAAATTCTAAATCAGGATTATTAGCAATATAATTTTGAATTTTAGGTAATAACCTTAATCCTTTTGCATTGTCAAGAATAGCATTTAAATCTTGTTCAATAAGCTGTTTCAATTCATCGGTAAAATTGAGCAACTGATTGGCATCAAAACGTTTTAAATAATTAGTAGTTTTTGGTAAAATCACAACTAACTCTTCACTATAATTTTCAGGTTTTGGATCATTTAAATACTTTTTTATTTTGTCAATAGCATGCAGTGTCAATTCTTCCTTAATTCGCTTAGCTAAAAAACGACTTAAACCATCAATAATAGTCTCAAAAGCTAAATCACCACCAATAAAAGGCAACGATTTTTGAATGGAAGATTGGTAATTATTCTGAGCCAAATAATCCATTTGATTAGCATCTAATACTTTATATTTTTCAATAAACAAGCATACAATTTCTAACAAATAAGGATTATCAGTGTATTGCTCTTTTATTTTTAAAAGTTGTTCATTATCATTGTTATATTTTACAGCGAAGTACTTCTTTTTATTAATTAAAAGTTGCTCTTGTAATTCAGATATTTCTTCTTCTGCGGTTTTAATATTATATCCATTATTGAGCGTAACAGTTGTTTTTGAAACCGCATTAAATGCTTTTAAAACTCTGGTATATTGTGTGTTGCTATCATCTAGTTTTTTTATACTTTCTTTATCAATTACTAAACTACTTTTTTTAGAATCTTCTAAATACGATTTTAATATTCCAATTATTTTTTCTCTATCGGTATTTATTTCTTCTAATCTTGTATCAGGGTTTATAGCATTATAATCCTTTTTTAATAAATCAATTAAAACAGCCGCATCGCCCATTACAGGTGATGATTTCTGAGCCCAATTCAATAACGATATAAAAAAGAATAGAGTAAGTAATAATTTCTTCATGTTGTTTGTTTTGTTAGTTTGCGTTGCGTTTTAATAAGAAAATCAAAACATTCAAATTTAGAAATTATACTAACATGAAGCAATATAAAAAGATAAGTATTTTTATATCAATAGATTAAAAGAATGTTAACGATTTAAAATAAAAAAGATTAACATAATAGGAATTATGATAACAAAAAGAGATAAAAATAAATTTAAAATGGCTTTCCAAATAGAGAATTGTTGCGCCTTAGAAATACCAATTACATATAAAAAAAGAGTCCATAAACCGAATCCAAATTCTAAAAATAAAGAAAGATAAAAAACAATATTAAGAATTATATTATCACTGAGAACCTCTCCATCTGATTTAAAAATCTCAGCGCCATAAATTCCTATTTGAAGGAATACAATTAATGTACCTATTATAGAAGGAATAGAAGCATAAGCTAAAACTTTAAGTATTGTATTTTTATTTCCTTTTCCACCTATCCATTTCCCTGTCCAACTTAGTAGAGAAGAATAAATAGAATAAGTAATCCATCCAAATAAACTACCAAAAAAAATACAATTAATTATAATATAAATTAAAGACTTAGTATCTCCTAAATCTCGCATTGAAGCTCTGTCAAATGCATTAGAAATTCCAGCAAGAACAAGAAGCAATTTAAAAGATTCTTCATACTTATTTTTAATAATGTACTCAAAAAAATCTTGCGGTGCAGAAACCAATTTTGAAAACAATTCCTTATTAGTTAGGTGTTTTTTTTCTTCAAATTCCGAAAAATGTTCTTCCATTTCAGTAGGGTAAAATTATTTAGGAGCGCGCAATTAAGTATTTATATTTTACATATTCAAATAAAAAGGCAATGGATTTCTTTTTTAAATACATTATTATATTCCAAATTAGAATCATTTTCTTTCATAATTAATTCAGTAATTATTTAATAGCAGAGAAGCGTATGCTTCAAATTATTTTTAGTACTATTGCAAAATAAGCCCAATTTTTAAAGTGATTATGTATCCCGATAAATATATATACTGTCTTGAAGGCGTTAAAGATGTATCCGTTTCAAATACAAGTGCCATTTTACCTTCATTAGAAAACCTTGCACTTCGTTATGGAATTACAAATATTTATAAAACTTGCGATAGTATTGAAGGACTAGAGGAAAGTTTAAGCACATTACTCTATGAAGATCGAAATTTCATGGATTATGCCATTTTATATTTAGTTTTTGAAGGAAATGAAAACAGAATCATACTAGATAATTACTATTATACATTAGAAGAAATTGCCGAATTTTTTGAAGGAAAACTGACAGGTAAAATAATTCATTTTGCAAATACGATGCGTTTAGATTTAGACGAAGAAGCCTCGCAATATTTCTTAGATGTAACAGGAGCAAAAGCCATTTCTGGATATGCTAAACCAGTTCCTATTTTAAGTACAATACTAGATAATGCCTATTTCGGATTATATCAAGAATATGATAACGTAATAGATGTAGTAGAAATATTATTTGAAAAACACTACGCTTTGTGTACTACTATGGGCTTTCAATTGTATTATTAAAAACAGATCTCAATCCGCATCCTTTCGAGTACGGAGCGTATCGAGAAGTTTTACTCTATCTCATTTCATAAAAAAAACTAACGTTTAAATAATTTCGCCAACAGGTTAATTAATGATCAATTTATAACCCACACCGCGTATATTCATAATTTTAATAGTATCATCAGCTTCCATTTTCTTACGCAATTTAGAAATAAAAACATCAAGCGTTCGGCCTATATAATCACCTTCATCACCCCAAACAATATTTAAAATAACATCGCGCTCTACTGTTTCATTCACAGATTCATGCAAAACAGCTAATAAATTAGCTTCCTTACTAGATAACTCAATTGTTTGATTATCATACTTAAGCAGCATATTCTTTTTATCAAATATAAAACGCCCTAATGGAATACTATCAGTAGTATTGGAAGAAGAAGATCTTGCTTTTCTCTTATACAAAAAGACACAAACAAGAGCTGTTATAGCAAGAAGCCCCAAACCTATAGAAACAAAAGAAGAAATAAATGTTTTAGGAGCAACATTTTCTCTTTTCACAGCATCGCTACTCGTTTCTGCACTATGTAAAGGATAAAAATCTAAAACAGTTAAAAATAGAGTATAACAACTTTTGGGCGGTATTCGTTCTCTACAAGGCACTAGGTTTATAGAAGAATGTATCCCCATTTCATAACTATATACTATCTTTTCAGTATCAAACTCTTCAACCTCTACCAAATATTTTTTTACAATTTTAGAGTGAGTCAATACACTATCCATAGTATGCACAAGGTAATTCGGATCAAATTGAAACTCAGTATCAAAGGCTATTTTATATCGATTATTTTCTCTTTCAATGGGCAACACCAATGAAGTACTATCATTAGATTGAAGTAGTAATTGGTGACCAACTACACGAAGTGCTGCTTTTATTCGATTATCTTGAATTGTATTTTGAGAAAAACTAGTATTAAAACTAAAAAAGAAACCGATAAAAAGAAAGAGAAGTATTTTATTAAAATTATTATTCATTTCACAAATGTATTTAATAATTTAAATGACAACTATATTTTACAATGTAATTTACATTATTTTACACTTCTTAAACAACTAAAAACCAGATAAACTCTAGCTTTGACTATCAAATTATAAATAGATAGTACAATGAAAAACATGTTAAAACCCTTTATTTTCTTCTCTCTCGTTATCACATCATGTAACGGACAAAGAGAAAGTGTAACAGCAATCAAAGTAAATTCACAAAAAACAGAATATGCTACTGTAATGGATGAAGACTATAAATACTGGTAT
This sequence comes from Flavobacterium sediminilitoris, assembly GCF_023008245.1. NCBI lineage: Bacteria > Pseudomonadati > Bacteroidota > Flavobacteriia > Flavobacteriales > Flavobacteriaceae > Flavobacterium > Flavobacterium sediminilitoris. Next base: position 3,708,425 of record NZ_CP090145.1, on the reverse strand, counting down.
GGAGAAAAATATGCACAAAGACCCGACAAATATTTGCAAGTAAGCGAATATATTAGAATAACTTTTCAAGATAGTAAAGGCAATTTATGGTTCGGAACAAACTCAGAAGGAGTTGTTCGTTATGATGATAAAGAATTAAAATACTTTTCAATAAAAGAAGGCCTATCAGGCAACCAAGTAACAGATATTACAGAAGACAATTATGGAAATATTTGGATCTCAACAAATGCAGGCATATCACAATATGATGGAAACCAATTTTATAATTATAAAATAACTCAAAGCTCGTGTAATAATAAAGTAATGAGCATTTATAACGACCGAAATGGACAAATTTGGGCAGGATCATTTAGCGGATTAAGTGTTTTTACAGGATTTCAATTTGTACCTGTTGAAATTAGCAAAGAATTTAAAAGTGCTATTATGACTATTACCGAAGATACTAAAGGAAACCTTTGGTTAGGAACCGATAAAGTAGGAGCTTATAAATATGACGGATCAACCTTTGAACAAATTATACCAGAAGGAAGACAAGAAGACAAAAGCGTTACAAGTATTGTAGAAGATAAAAGCGGAAACCTTTGGTTTGGCTCCATGATGAGCGGTATAAGTAAATATGACGGAAACACATTTACAAACTTCAATATAGAGAACAAAATAGAAAACAATGAAGTTTGGACTATTTATGAAGATAAACTAGGAAACATTTGGTTTAGTTCAGAAGGATATGGTATTTACCGATATCAAAATGGTATACTCACTAATTTCAGCAAAAAACAAAAATTACCACTTCATGCCGTACAAACTATTTTTGAAGACAAACAAGGCCGCTTTTGGATAGGAGGAGGCAACGGACTCTATCGCATGGAAAATAATACCTTTATAAATATTACTAAAAACGGACCATGGAAAAGGGATAATTGTTAATTATCCCTCATTTTAATTACAAACAACGGATTAAACCCACGTTGTTATAACATAGATCGTTCCTATGGAATTGACATGTTTTATGCTCACAAGTAAGAGCCATCGGCTCGGTCAATATTGTAAGGTAGGGTTTCAATCCTATCATTTCCGTAATATCTCCAATCTTGTCATGCTGTAAACATCCCATTAGTAACTCCACAAACTAATTCAAACAAATGCGACCCTTTACAGGGAGACAAGTTTGCGTTTAGAAAATGGGTGTCAATCTGTAAAATCTGCGTACCTACTTTTACCACAAGACAATCATTAGTAATCAGTCATCATCTTGTCATGCTGTAAGCATCTCATTAGTAGCTCCACAAACTAATTCAAACAAATGCGACCCTTTACAGGGAGACAAGTTTGCGTTTAGAAAATGGGTGTCAATCTGTAAAATCTGCGTACCTACTTTTACCACAAGACAATGATTAATAATGAACCTCAATCTTGTCATGCTGTAAGCATCCCATTAGTAACTCCACAGACTAATAAAACCAAACAAATGCGACCCTTTACAGGGAGACAAGTTTGCGTTTAGAAAATGGGTGTCAATCTGTAAAATCTGCGTACCTACTTTTACCACAAAACAATGATTAATAATGAACCTCAATCTTGTCATGCTGTAAGCATCCCATTAGTAACTCCACAAACTAATTCAAACAAATGCGACCCTTTACAGAATGATAAGATGATGTATTATACTTACTCTCTCATTAATTGTTTCAACTTTTTAGTAGCTTTTACATTATTAGAAGCATCCTTACAATATGCAACTAACATGTTAGTAACCTCTGAGCGAATTTCATCATCATTAAGTTTCTTATTTGGGCTTTCTATTACAACCTTAGACATTCCAGCCAAATACATTCCAAATAAATCAGTATTACCATCCGTTAATTCCGTCATTTTAGAATCTATATTAAAAGTATAATCACTTCCTTCCATCCATTTTAAAATAAATTGAGTAGCCGATAATCTATTTAAATCATCTTTCTTAACAGGAGTTGAAAATAAATAAGTAGCACATTCTACAACTTTTGTTTCAGCATTTTTATAATCTTCTACATTAGAAAGCGGATAGTCATTCAGATCAGTGAAATTTTGAGCAAATGAAAATGTAGTAACTACAGTAAAAAGTAAAGCAAATAAATTTTTTTTCATGAATAAATTTTTTAAAAGGTTAGTTATTAGACTATAATGCCTAAAAGCGAAGATATTAAAAAAAACAGAATATCACATTTTAAAATTAAAAGCCATTCATTTCATAAAAAAGCCATCGGCTCGGTTAATATTGTAAGGTAAGGTTTCAACCCTATCATTACTTGTAATATCCCCAAACTTGTCATGCTGTAAGCATCCCATTAGTAACTCCACAGACTAATAAAACCAAACAAATGCGACCTTTACAGGAAGACAATTTTGCGTTTAGAAAATCTGCGTCAATCAGCAAAATCTGCGTGCCTATTTAACCACAAGACAATGATTAATAATGAACCCCAAACTTGTCATGCTGTAAGCATCCCATTAGTAACTCCACAGACTAATAAAACCAAATAAATAAAACCCTTTACAGGATAACGTTTGCGCTTAGAAAATCTGCGTAAATCAGCAAAATCGCATGTCTATTCTTCTATCCATTTTAAAATAAATTGGATAGAAATCCCATTCAAATCATCTTTAACAATAGGGGTAGTAAAAAGATAATTCACAGCTTCTAAAACTTTTGATTCCGTTTTTACATAATCTTCAGGTGTAGCAAAAGAACACCTAACTACTATTCCTTACTCCCTAAAAATGATAACTAGGCTCTATGCATCTCTCGAATAATTTTATTCGTTCTACGATCCGCATACATGCGATTCAAAGCCGTAACCGCCCATAAAAAGGCAGGAATCCAACCAATAATGGTGATTTGCAAAATCAAGCAGACAATACCCGAAAGAAGTTTTCCTTGCAGCATCAAACTGAGCCAAGGAAAAAAGAAAGCTAAAACATAACGCATGATTACTATTTTTTTTTGATTGATGATGCCCTATTAGACGCAAAAATTCCTCATTTGTTACGAAATTGTACAGTTTTCAGTCACAAGTCACGATTATCACTAACAACTAATTACTAACGCATAACCACAAACACTAGTTACTAAAAAAAACTATCTTTGCTCCCGAATACCCAACACCATGAATAAAAACCCCAATCTAAAAGTAATCGTAACCGATTTAGACGGTACTTTACTGAATGCCGATCATATTATTGCTTCCTATACCCAAACGATTTTTCAGGAATTACACCAACAAGGCTATATCATTATTGTCGCAACAGGGCGTCATCATCTCGATGCCATGCAGTTGACCAATGCTTTGGGAATACCCTTATATTTAGTGACATCTAACGGAGCGCGCATTCACGGACCCAATCAAGAATTGCTGTATACTTTTGATATTTCTAGTGGAGCAGTCCAAGAATTATTAACACTTGATATTGATCCTTCGATTACAACGGTGTTGTTCAAAGAGGAATTTTGGTATACCAACAAAGAAAACCAAAAACTCAACAGTTTTCAAAAGGAAATGCATTATCCCTATGAAATTGTCGATTACCCAACACTAACTGATCTCAGTGCGATAAAAATCCTATTTGTAGACGAAGATCACGACAAACTCCTGCAATTGGACAACCAAATCAAAGCCTTACCCAATTCGGCTTTTGAAACCAGTTTCAGTTTACCAATTTGTTTGGAAATCATGGATAAGCGAGTAGATAAAAGTTATGCGATTGCTAAAATCCTAGAACTGGAAAACAGTAGTTTCTCGGAAACCCTTTGCTTTGGTGACGGTTTCAACGATGAACGAATGTTATTACAAGCCCACAAAGGCCTCATCATGAAAAATGCCCAACAAACCTTAAAAGACAAACTAAATCACTTAGAAATCATTGGTACCAACATAGAAGAAGCAGTAGCAAAGTACTTAGAAACAGAAGTGTTGTGTAAAGTAGAGAAGGGGTAGTTTAGTTGTCAGTCTTAGTTTTCAGTTTTCAGTTAAGATTGGTAGTTTTTAATGGATAATAAAAATCTCATCCACAATCTTGTCTTGCTGTAAGCATCCCATAAGTAGCTCCACAAAGTGCTTAATTACAAACTTATGTTATCTATTATCTGTAGTAATTGAATACTTGTAATTCTACAATCTTGTCATGCTGTAAGCATCCCATTAGTAATGTTACAAACTGACAACTACTTTTTAACAGCCTTCCAAACCAACTTAAACCCTTTCACAACTAAAAACACTAAAACACCACCCACAAGTCCAGCAATAAATTCCCCAACAATAGCAGGTAATCCTTCTAATACATGATGTACTGCTTCTATGTTATGCACAAAAATACCACCCGCTACTAAAATTAAGGCAATAGTACCTATAAAAGCAAGCCCTTTGATAATCAACGGTAGCGTTTTAATCAACAAATTGCCAACAAATTGAGAAATACTACTTTTTCTTTTGGTCAGAACAAAACCAAGATCATCCATACGAACTATCAATGCCACAATACCATACACGCCTACAGTGGCCAAAAGAGCAATAAAAGTAACTACAAGTATTTGTGTCGTGATTGTTTTTTCCAGCACTGTACCTAAAGCTATAATGACAATCTCTACCGATAATATAAAATCGGTAACTATAGCCGCTTTTACTTTGGCTTTTTCTTGTGTTACCAATTCCTCTGGAGATAAGTCCATTCCTTCTGTTACACTAACCGCTTTTGGATGCGGAACAATATATTCATATATTTTTTCTGCCGCTTCATACGCTAGATAAACAGCTCCCAAGATAAGCACTGCCGTAATTACCCATGGCACATAATAACTCAATAAAAAAGCAAGCGGTAAAATAATGAGTTTATTAAGAAAAGATCCTTTGGTAATTGCCCATAAAACAGGAATCTCACGAGACGAAACAAAACCTGATGCCTTTTCAGCATTTACTGCCAAATCATCCCCTAAGATTCCTGCTGTTTTTTTAGTTGCTACTTTACTCATTACTACCACATCATCCATCAAAGCTGCGATATCATCTAATAATGCAAATATTCCTGAAGCCATTTTTTAATTTTATTTATACTAATACTTAACAATTTCAATTTTCTCTTTAAAGGCGTACAAATTACAACAAATTACTCATCCATAAACTAAGAAAACCCAAAACCTACTAATCACTTTCTTCATCCACCATCTTGTCATGCTGTAAGCACCCCATTAGAAGCACCACAAACCTACACAATCAAGCTAATGAGACCTTTACAAGGTGACAAGTTTGCGTTTAGAAAATCTGCGTCAATCTGCAAAATTTGCGTACCAATTTAACCACAATACAATCATTAATAATCCAGCATTATCCATCAACAATTCACAATCTAAAAGAGCCATAGGCTCGGTTAATGTTGTAGGGCAGGGTTTCAACCCTGTCGTTATAACGCAACATGATAAAAAGAGCCGTAGGTTCGGTATAATATAACCACAAACCACTTTCCCAATCTTGTCATCCTGTAAGGATCTACGCAAACTACCACAAAACAACCAACTGTAAACTTATAACTTTAAACTGTAAACTAAAATTTATCTCCTTTTAGTAGCAAACTCATCCTCACTATCAATAATCGAATTTAAGTAAGCTAATACAATTCCTGCAATAAAACCTCCAAAATGCCCTGCATTATCAGTATTAGGAACCATAAGCCCGTAAATAAAATTAATACCTGCAAATATTGCAAATAAAGTTATTAAATATTTATTTGAACCAAAAGACTTTGTTTTGAAATAGTCTATAAAAATAGCCAAACCAAATAGGCCAAAGATAGCTCCTGATGCACCAACGCTAATCACATTATCATACCATATTATACTTGCTAAACTAGCAGCTATACCTGAAAGTATAAAATAAATGGAAAACTTAACTCTTCCCAATAAAGGTTCTACGTGTATTCCAACGAACAACAAAGCAATGCCATTGTATAATAAATGTAAAAAGCCACCATGAGAAAACATACACGTAAAAAGCCTCCAATAAGCACCATCAAACACTTCATCCTTTCGCACAGCACCCCATTGTAATAACAATTCAGAATGAGACATAAAACCTGAATTCAATTGGATTAATTGAAGAAAATATAACACAATCATACTATCCAACAAAATAGAGACAATGAAATAATTTCTTTTAGGAATTAATATTTGAATAAAACCATATAGGTTATTGTTATTTTTTCTATTACCTTTTAAAATAGTATCATGCTTCTTTTTATTATAAGTTGGCCACATAAGTAGAAGAGCCATTGCCAATAAACCACTACCTATTAAAACAAAAAACCAAGGTAATAAGTTACCAGCTCTTTCATCAAACTTACTTGAAACTGGGCTTAAAAGAATAGGCAAATCTTTTTTATCTTTATTGATTGTGCCTGGAAAAATACTATTAACAGCTTTTAACCCATTTTTATAAGTACCAGATGTTCCTAAGCGTTCAAAATATTCAATTGTATTAAAATTTGTAGCATTCAAAGAATTTACACATTCCATGTAGAACTTATTGAAGATATCTCTTTTAAAATCTTCACTTTCTCGATTACTAATTTGTTTATGAAACGATTTACAATACCAAACAGTAGAAACCTCATCTTCTTTACTAACATTAGACTGAATAAAAGGCATAACAAAGAAGAAATCATAATTAAATTCATTATTATGCTTTCCACTTACCCTTAAATCGGCCGAAAAACCCAATTGATTGTCATCTAAGACAAATGGTTTTTGGAAACTAATGTATCGAATGGTATCACTTTTTATATCTTGATAATCATTTATAACAACTAATGAACCTGTAGAATTAATAAGATATTGTTGAGAATTCATGGTAGTTGCCATTATAAAAACCCAACCCACAAAAACAAAAAAGAAGCTTTTGTCATCATTGTTTTTAAAGGTCAATACTTTCAATCGAGGCTGCATAAAAATAAGAAGCAATATACCTGGGAGTATCATAGGAATCCATAATTCCCATATTTTTTCATCAATAGCTAAGATTTGAAATTTTATGGTAAACAAGTAACGTAGAATAAATAAACCAATAACAGTTCCTAAATTAATCAATACATAAACCGGAAATATGTATTTAAACTTCACTAAATAATCTTTCATAAAAATAGTAAAAAACCTTTTTTTAAATAAATATAAACACTAAGTAAACCAAGCAACTGTAACAACTTAACGAGTGAGACCCTTACAGGTAACAACTTTGTGTTGAAAAAATATTAATTAATTTAGAAATCCTAACTACAAACTAAGCCACTGTAAACTGTGAACTTAAAACTGTCAACTCCTCAACAATCTCTTCCAACTCCCTCAAATCCATATTCACACTACTATGAATAAAATCCTTGTCATTAGCAGCAATGATCAACCTACCTAACTTTTCTTCTTCAAAACCTATTGGTTCTATGTCAAACACTAATTCCTCATAAGTAATCTCTTGCTGATTGCCTTTAAAATAATGATAATCCACATAATAACTTACGGTAGTTTCCCCAATAGTTATTACCTCTTTCCCATACGTATTCCAAAGAAACAACCGCACAAAATAAAAACCTATCAAAGAAAAAGCACCCAGCCCAATGATAAACCCAAAATGAAAACTACCACCATCCATAAATCTAAAAACCATACCCAAAATAGGTAAAGCCACAGAAACAAAAGCCAAGAACAAAATAAAACCACGACCTATAGGTGGTGATTTTTTTACGTATAATTCAAGGGTTTTGTTGGTAAGACTATATCTTTTAGATTGTATCATATTAATATTGTACTAAATTAAGTTCTTCCAACCGAATAGCCATAGCTTCAATAGAAACATTAAATTGTTTTGCTAGTGAAATAAAGTTATTTGAATCATATAATTCTGTAGAAGCTAACTTTCTGGATAAGCTTCTAATATTTTTGCATTCTTTTTTTAAATCGGTAATACTTCGTCCACCAAATTTAAATGCTATTTCTTCATTTATTTTAAACGCTTTAGTAGAATATCTTTTTTCAAATTCTTTTTTAACCAGTTTTGTTGGCATTAAAAAATAAGTTGCAAAAGCGTCAGCTTGAATTTCAACTCTATCTCTACTATTTCGTTTTCCACTGGTATCTACTGGGATGTCTCTATGTAATATAGATTGTTCATGTAATATTGCGTGCCCAAGCTCATGTGCTGCTGTAAAGTTCTGAACCTCCTTAGGAAATCCATTAGAAACGGCAACTATTTTATTAGGTTGGTCGATGATACCCGCAACCTTAATAGATTTATCTTCGTTAATAAGTACTCCATAAGTTGAAGAAGAGATAAAGTCATATCCCAAAGCACTTTTTAAAATATAATCTGGTCTTAAAATTTCTAATGGATTAGTAGGAATATTTTTCTTCCATAACAAATGCTTATTATTCCAAATTAAGGTTTGTAATTCTCTAACACAATTTTCAACTTCAGCTCCCTTACTTGCTCTAGCTTTTTGTATTAAAGTATTAATTCCTTCAAATAAAGGAATTTTTATCTCAAATTCTTCTCTGAGTATTTCAATTTTAGAATCGGCCAAAAGTATTAATTCTTTATAATCATTGTATAAATTATCTACTTGACTAACTACCGATTTAGTATATTCATACTCATCACTATTAAAAGAAAGTACATTTAGTCTTATAATCGCTAAACAACCAGCAAAAGCAGAAACAGCTCCGCTTAAACCTACTTGTGAGTCACCTCGAGCAGATTTAAATCCATTATCAAAAACATAAGCTGACATTATTGCCAATTCTTTACAAAGAGTAGCAATTTGAAAAGGTATTTCTATAGAAACTTTTAAATCTGCAAGAGCTTGTCTTCTTAATTGATTTTTAGTTATTTCATCTTTTTCTTTATCTCTTGCAATTCTTGATTTAATTGTTTTATCAAATTGTATGGAATCACTTTTGAACAATTCTGTTAATTGCGGATAAATACGCTCTTCAATATCTTTATGAAAATCTAATAAAACATTTATATGGTTATAATATAGGTCTCTTCTTTTCACATCAAGAGTTAAGCTAATAACCGTAGAAATTAATTTAGCAGAAACCATCCCTTGAAAAGCAGCAGCACTACCAGAACCAGGTTTATGGTTTCCTGCTCCAAATTTCTCCATCAGTTCGTTAACTGTTTTTTCTAGTAAATTGGTTTCCATAAATTAAAAAATTAATTATTAGCAATTGTTGTCATTATAAATTCAAACATAGGTCTAAATACCTCAAAATGAATAGCGTCAATTGTTGAACAATGACAACCCGCAACATTTTCTTGCTCTTCCCATTCTAAATCTCTACTATGTGATATCAAATCACCTAGATAGGAGTGTTGCCCTACACAGTGTGTATTTGCTCTTGGATTCTTACAAATATGGCCGTTCCAACCTTCATCATGCCAAGCTAATCTTAGAGAGATGTGTTTCATTTTTTAAATATATTTTTGATTAACTGTTTTATAGCTAATTTTATTATTGCTTTTAATTCTTTATTGGAGAATTGATTTTCTGTTATACTTTCAGTTATTAACCTATTGAAGTCTCTCCAAGGTATTTCAGCAGAACCTCTTAGATTAAAACCTCCATCATCTTTATTATATCGGTTTCTTATCGCAAAATCTTTTTTTTTCCAGTCTTTTGACCAAGTCCCATATCCCCACTCAATTGAATAATTGGGTAAGTTTTTAAATGATTTTGAGTGTTTAACTTCCATTAGAACTCTTTGTTTAATATGCCTATAACTTCTCCCGTACTTAAAATTGAAATATTTCCAACAAGAAAATCATTTTCATTGCGATGTTTTCTCAATCCAATATCACCTTTCCAAAAAATAGTATTAGGTTTTTCTTTGAAATTTATAAAATCTTCAATTGTTCCATTCGACATAATTTCAAATAATCTTTCAGTAAAACCATAAGCAAAATAATTATTTGGTTTAATTTGAATTACTTTTATAAAAACTATTTTATCTTCAAGCTGTAAAATAGTTCCTCTAAAAATGTGCGGAAGTAGAAAGTCTTTATCTATTTCAAAAAATGAACTGAACATTATTTTTAAAGGAATATTATTTTTTATTGTAAAATAAGGATAGTTTTCAATTATCTGATTTTCTTTGACATCTTCTTGAATAATATATTTTTTTATTTTTTGTAACCAATTTGGATTTCCTAGACAACTCAACCTATTTGCATAAAATCTTAGCTTTGTATAAAATTGATAATCTTTTGGATTAAATTCTAAATCAGGAACTTCAGGATCTACTAAAATACATTTTGCATTTCTAGTGTCATTTGCTAAAGGTATTTGTGTAATTATCCCAAAATTTATATCTCCGGCACCAGCTGGTTGTGCTTTTTTTTTGGCTATTATATCATTTGCCTTTTTTGAATAATCTCCATCAAGACCTTCCATACCTTTACATTCTACTCTAAAAAACCTTTCTCCATTTGAATACAAGTATTCAAAATCTAGCGTCTTATTGGCTCCTGGTAAGGTTCCTTTTTTGGGCCTACCTTTTTTTTCTGGAATTCTGATATATTCTGAGTTATTTAAACCAAATATTTTATTTGCAGTCATTAATGTTCCTCCACAACCTGCATAACAAATTTGTTGCGTTGTATTGCCGGAATGATTAAATGCAATGGTACCATTTATTGAAAAAATACTATCAAATTCTAATTTTCGACTTTTAGCGATTTCTCTGAAACCAATTAATGAACTAAAACTAGGATTATTGGGATTATAATCTTCAAATAATCCGTAAGTGAAAAATTCTTCAGCTGTAACTTCTACACCATTCTTAATTATATCCTGCAAATTATCAGAATATTCAGGACATTTATCTCTGATTTGCTTTTCAAACAAATCCTTATGATTTGTCCCATCAGGAGCTACGTAATATTCGAAATCTAATTTAGCCATTAAAAAACTTTAATTACTTAAGTTAAATTATTTAATTCCTATTTAATGAAAACAGTTTTTGTTTTTTACTCAACAACTTCAAACCCACCTTCAATAATAAACTTTTCTAGAAGGTTATGAATTCTAATGTTTACCTTGTATGCTGGTATTGTATTTCCTTCTAATTTTTCGAAATAGGTTTTTGCCTTTGATTTATCTACGGTATTTTTTAACTCATCGAAACGCCCGTAGTCATTAATATTTGTTTTATTGATGCCAATATCCATTAGATTACGCAATTTCGTTTCACCTAAACCGAGAATCGTTGCTATTTTTTTGATTTGGTCGTTTTTAGCATTGAATAGATACTCAGTAATATATTCTCTGAATGGCTTTCCGTTTTTTAATTGGGCAATACCACTTTGTACATCGTGAATAAAAATATTAGCAAACTTTTGTTCTTCTTGTGTAAGCGAAGCGAATGTTTTATGCAATTCGTCTAAGGTGTTTTGTAATTCTTTCGGATCTACGTTTATATCTTTTAGATTTTTAAGATACTTGTCGAAACGTGAATTCATGTAATCTGCATCGATTTTTTCGGTATCAATTTCGGTTAGATACCCTTCTATTTCAAATGGTATTTCTGATGAAGTACCTCCACCGCTAGTTCCACTAAATAGCTCTTTGTAACGTAAGGCTAATACTAAATAAATATTCTCGTCTAAGTTTACTTCAATTTCTATTTTATCTTTTCCTGTACCAAATGAGTATTTTAATTGTTTCCAATTAAAACCTTGTATTTTAGCAGCTTCTAAGTATAAATTGAATTCTTTAAACAATTTTGCGAATCTTCCTCTTTCCTCTACATCATCAGGTAAGCGTTCAAAATTATCTACTCGCGCTGTAGTAAAAAGTTGCTCGATTTCGTTAAATACATGATTCATTGCATTTAAATTGGAATCTAAATGCTGTACGAATAAATCGACAGGTCTATCACCAGAATATAATCGTATGGCATTGTTGATATTACTTTCCATAGTATGTGGAAATCTATAATAACGAATAGTACCAAAAGGTTTTTCAGGGCCAAATAAGCGATTAGTACGTGAAAAGGCTTGGATAATGTTTTCATACTTTAGCACTTTGTCCATGTACAAGGTGTTTATCCATTTGGAATCAAAACCGGTTAACATTTGGTCAACTACAATCAAAATATCAATTTGTTCTTCCGGTTTGTTTTCTATACGGATATAAGGTGCTTTGTGTGCTAAACGAGCAGCAATATCCTTTTTAAAACGTGCATGTTTTGCTAAGTTGAAATCTTGGTTGTAACGCTCATTATAATCTTCAATAATTTCTACTAAGCCATCTTCTTTATATTCACTATTTCCATTATTGTCGATATTAGGGTCGAATAGTGCTGTAATTTTTAAATCGGGTTTTGTGGCTTTTAGTAATCGATAATAGTCTATAGCATCTGCTATACTAGATGTTGCAAAAATGGCGTGGAATTTACCATTTTGACTTAGTCTTAACCAGTTTTCTAAAATATCGGTTACTACCATTTCGAAATGTTCTTCGCGGTCGTATTGCGAGCTTGGAATGTAATCTTCAATGCCTTTTATATACTGACCTGAAGGATCTACATGACCAGCCATTCTTACCTCATTCATAAATTTGAGGTAAATCTCTTTTTTCTTTGGATTGTCTAATGCTTCGGCTTCGTCAACTGCTTTTGCTTTTAGTAGTGCAACAGCTCTGCGTAAATCTCTGTCTTTATAGGTTAGCACTTTATAAGGGTCGAAACCTAAAACGTTTTTATCGCGAATACCATCTGCAATACTGTAACGGTGTAATTCATCACCAAAGACTGTTGAGGTAGTATTTAGTTTCTTTTGGTTTTCGTTTTGAATAGGCGTTCCTGTAAAACCAAAAAATATGGCCGAAGTAAATGTATTTTTAATCGTGATTAACATATCGCCAAATGTGGAACGATGCGCTTCATCGACAATAAAAACGATTCTTTTTTTATTTATGAGTTCAATATCATGCGCTTTTAGACCTTCATCTTCATCTTTGATGTTACTCATTTTTTGAATAGAAGTTACAATCAAAGTATTGGCTGGGTCGTTGCTTTTTAGTTTGGTTACTAAAACACTGGTATTCTCGGTTGCTTGAACGTCTTCACCTTCTTCTGAAAAACCACGATATTCTTTTAGGGATTGTGTACCTAATTCGATACGATCCATTAAAAAGATTACTTTGTCGGCATCTTTAGAATTAGCAATTAATTGAGCCGATTTAAAACTGGTCATGGTTTTACCTGAACCTGTAGTGTGCCATATATAACCGCCTAACGCATTTTTATTTTTCCAATCGGTTTTGGCTACTTTGTCGGATATGGCATTAGCAGCAAAATATTGGTAACTACGCATTACTTTTAACACTCCATCGCTATCATCGGGCACGGTATAGAAACCAATAAGTTGGTGTGCCATAGGAATAGAGAGTAACGAGGAAGCAATATCGCTCCAATGGTTGATGGGTTCGTTATTGAAATCTGCCCAATGGAAAAAGAAATCTTTATTGAATTTACCATCAGGACCCGGATTGGCAAAATAAAGTGTTTCTTCTGGTTCCATCGCTACAAAGATTTGGACTAAAGAAAACAAATCGCTAAAAATGCCATTACGAGCGTATTTTTCTATTTGATGGTGTGCCTGACTTACCGAAACCCCACTCTTTTTTAACTCGATATGGATTAAAGGCATCCCATTAATCAACAATAACAAATCGCCACGACGGTCGTTTAAAATTTTTGATTTGCTTTTAAAAAGGGGTTGTTGTGCAATTTGGTAACGACTTTGCCCTGCTGCAATTTCATGGCGGTCGTATATTTTTAGACTCACTTCTTTACCAAAATGTAAGATGTCGTTTGGATTATCTCGTGTTATGGAAACCGTTTTCCCGTTGATGAAACCGTTTAGCTTTAATGGAGTACGCAAGGTGTTGATTTGCTCCACAATTTGTTGCATTTCGCCTTCTGTTAAAGGAAAATCTCCCAAGCGGTCTATGTCTCTGTTGTTTTCATATAGAATGTTAGCCCAGTTGTTTAACAGGTCTTTTTCAGTGGGGTGTTTTAACACTTCATTTTCCCAACCTTTTTTAGATAGGGCTTGTATTAAGGCTTCTTCAAATGCGGCTTCTGATGTAAACGACATAGTGTATTTTTTAAATAAACATTTTGGCTAAAAAGGCTTTTTTAATGTTTTGTAATTTATTTATTTGTAATTCGTGATTGAAAATTAAATGGTCGATGTTTTTGAAATAGTTACTTATTAAAATTTGTTCATCTTCCTTAGGAAACATAATAACCATATTTTCAAAAATTGGTTGCCTTAATGATTTAACTGTTGAACCAACTGCATGGTCAAGAAAATGTTTTCTATTAAAATGTACATAATAAAACAAATACCTTCCAATAATATTTTTAAAGTCAATTATTGCATAAGTTCTCTGATGTAAATCAAATTTACCTTTGAAATATTTTGGTATAAAGTCTGACCCCTCACCAGCAACAATAATCGCTTCACAATCAAAAAGAAAAATATTACTTCTTCTAATATCATCTGACCTATCGAAAAAGGCATAATCTCCATCTAAACCAGAATCAATTCTATTTGAAATTCCTGTAGTTATTTTTGATATGTTACCTAATTTTTTTTCCTCCCAATTTCCCGTAAATCCTTTAAAACGAATTTCTGGAACGGTTTGCCCTTGTTGAGGGAACATTTTAGACAACATGGCTTTTTTTAGGGTTTTGAGTTTGCTGTGTTTTTGTTGGTGTTCGGTGATTAGTTTGTCTAGGTTTTCAAAGAAGGTGCTAATCTTTTTTTGTTCCGTTTCTTTTGGTAGTTGAAAAATAAGCTTTCTTATAGAGTCAATGCCAATATTTCTCTGTGAACCTGTATTAATTTCTAATTCAATTTGATTTTGAATTTTATTATTTTGAAAATAATAATAGAGATATTTTTCAAAAATAGAATCACTTTTCTTAATTATTGCACAAGAATATGATATTAAAAAATTTTTACTTGTTTCTACATATCTAACATCACCAATAGATGCATATCGTGCAAATAAAATATCTCCTAATTCAGGCTTAATTTTTTTAGACAATTGATTATAGTCTTCAATTGAAACAAGTTTTGCATTTTCGAAATCAAGTTCATTCAATCCAATAAAATCTCCAGTCATTAAATATGGTACTCCATTAGAAACTGTTGGTGGCATTCTATGGTCAATATCTCCAATGACACAAATTTTTCCAAGTTGAAATGGTTGGGAATTTTCAGAAAACCCATTAAAACGAATTTGTGGCTTATTCTTTTCCATGCAAAAAGTTTTTAAATTCGTTTAGTCCTTGTAAGTCAAAGTCGTTGCCTTCTAAATCGTCTAGTAAGGTTGCTAATGTTTTTTCTGCTTCGTTTATTTCATGAGCAACATCGGCATAAGTGATTTCGTATTTGCTGGCTAAGGTTTGTACTTTGTTAGCCAATTGGTCAATAATGGTTTTAGGTAAACTGTTTATTGAATTAACCAAAGGTGTAATCCATTTAAGTTCTAAAAGTTCGTTAATTTGCTCTTCGCTTAAATTTTCAATAGTTGCCTTTGTTTTGTTGTGTAAGGCAATTGTTTCAGTTTTTACTTGCGATTTAAGTGTTTTTTCTTCTGCAATTAAATCGTTTACTTTTAGTATAATGGCTTCAAAAGAATCTTCATCAAAATTTGTATTTTTCTTGTTTTCGGCTTTTATACGTTTGGCTTCTTTTAAAACCTCAGCATTTACAAAACCGTCTTGTGCTTCGTTTATAGCATCAGCTTCTTTGTCGTCTTCAGCCAGTTTGTCTAATTGTTCTTCATACTCAGTAGTAATTTCAATGAGTCGGTTTTCTTTTGCTTGTATGCTTTTTAGTTCGTCAGACAAATAGGTTTCTTGTACCAATTCAAAAGGCATAATGCGTCCCTTCCAACCTTGTTGTTCTTCCACATCTTTGCCATTTTTCTTTTTCATTACCATATTAGGTTCTACTACTTTTGTAGCTTCAAAACCTTCGGTTTGTATGATTTCTAAATCTACTTTTATTACATCCCATTTGTCAGATAGTAATTGGTAGGCTTCGTATTTGTCAATTAGCGGTAACTTTTCTAAACGTTTAAAAATAGCATTGCTTAATACTATTTTTTCTCTAGAGATTTTAACCGTTTCACAATTAGAGAGCAATTCCTCTTTTAAATAATTATTAAAATCATGAAACGCTTGGTTAAACTGATTATTAAAATCTACTACAGCTTTGTGTTCTGTAATTGTAGTTGTAACATCGTTTGCTTTTAGTTTTGTATTTACCTCATTATTATTTTCAAATATGGTTTCACGTAATCCTGGGAAAGCTTCCCAATAGTTTTGCAACTCTTCAATTTCGTTTACAGGAATACCGCCAAACATAGAAGCATATATATCCCAGTTTTCTGGATTTTCAGATGAATCTACATAACGCGGAATGTTGAGGTTGTATTCGTTTTCACGAATGGTAGCTCTTTCTACTTTTTGAGAATACTTTGGTAAGGAAACTCTATTGTGAACTGTATCCGCAATCTTCTTAATATCGGAAGCTCGAAGCTTGTTGTTTTTACCGTCTTTTACAAAACCTTTTGATGCATCGATGATTAAAACATCTGTATTTGGTCGTTTTTGTTTTAAAATGATGATAATGGTTGGAATTCCAGTACCAAAAAAGATACCAGCTGGTAATCCAATAATGGCATCAATATGATTGGCTTCGATTAATTTTTTACGAATGGTATTTTCTTCACCACCTCTAAACAAAACCCCGTGCGGTAATACTATTGCCATAATACCATCAGGTTTGATATGAAAAAGGTCGTGTAGTAAAAAGGCATAATCTGCTTTAGCTTTAGGAGCCAAACCAAAACGAGCATAGCGTGGGTCGGCTTCTTTATGAGATGGTTCCCATTTTTGAGAATATGGTGGGTTTGAAACTACTGCATCTACATACAATGGATTATAAGAATGTACCGGGTCGTTTTCATCAAAATAAGGCCAATCGTCTTCTAGAGTATCACCGTTACGGGTAACTATGTTGTTTGGTAAAATACCACGCATTACCAAATTCATTCGAGTAAGGTTATAGGTATTTTGTTTTAACTCTTGAGCGTAATATTTGATGTTGTTTTTATCGTCTATGTGTTTTGCAACACTAGCCCCAATATTGATAAGTAAAGATCCCGAGCCACTCGTTGAATCGTAAATTTCAATTATCTTACGGTCTTTTAAATGGTCGGCAATGATTTCAGAAATTAATACCGAAACTTCGTGAGGTGTATAGAATTCTCCCGCTTTTTTACCTGCATTTGCTGCAAATTTTTCGATTAGGTATTCGTAGATAAAACCTAGCACATCGTAATCTTGCTTCGCATCCATTGGGATTACTTTGATTAAATGCAATAAATCGCTAATGGCTTTTGTTTGTGAAGCGGCACTATCTCCTAATTTACTTAACCCTGTTTGTAAGGTATCGAAAATACCATCAAATAGTTTTTTATGAGCAGGACTTATTAATCGGTTAAAAGCTGATAAGGCATCTCTTAAGTTTGCAATATCAAAATCTTTTCCTTTATTAATCCAAGTTGAAAAAAGATTGTCATAAGAAATAAAATAGCCAATGTTTTTCTTGATATAATCAACGGTATCGGCATCTTCTTCTTTTAATGCATTTATATCGGCATCGGTGAAATCTTCTTTTTTTAGGAATTGCAGTTCTGTTTCAGAAAGATATTTGTAAAAAATTAAACCTAAAATATAATCCTTGTATTCGTTTGGCTCAATCTTGGAACGCATTTGGTTTGCTGATTCCCAGATTTTTGCAGCTAATTGTTGTTTGTTCATTTTTTAATAATTGTATTCCTCAAACCTACCAAAAATAAACCATTATAACAATAGAGATACAGGTATTTCTACCTGTTTTTACAAAGATAAAAACCGTAAAAGGAACTGTTTTACGGTTTTACGCATTTTGAATAAAATTATTGTTTTTTGGTTATTACATTTTTGAATGGTAAACCAAATTTGTTTTTTATATCATTATTGGTAGAGACGCATTGCAATGCGTCTCTTATTCCGTTTCCGATTTGTTTCAATCATCATAAAAACGCATTGCAATGCGTCTCTTATTCCGTTTCCGATTTGTTTCAATTATCATAAAAACGCATTGCAATGCGTCTCTTATTCCGTTTCCGATTTGTTTCAATCATCATAAAAACGCATTGCAATGCGTTTTACCATGATTTATCGGATATGTTTGCAAAATGTATTTCGACCATTCATTGAAACGCCATATGAGACGCCAAGCATGGCGTCTCTACCGTTATTTATGGAATGACGTATCAATCATTTATTAAATTCATCACCCTTCCATTTTTTTGGATTGTTGATTATATATTGTGAAATGTTTTCATACGCATTTGGATTTCGGATAATGTGATCGTGAAATCGGGATTGCCAACCAAAATCAGGATTGATGCGTCGTGCCTGAACCGTAACGGCCGATTTAAATCCCCGAATAATGGATGCCAAATTTTTGGATTGTGGGCCAAATTGGTTTTTGTATGGTTCTGTGGAAACGCGATGCATCGCGTTTCTACCATGCATGGCGTCGATACCCATTTTTTCGTTATTATATGCATTGTTTCCAATAAAAATAATCCCATGAAAATGATTGGGCATTACGATAAATTCTCCTAATTCCAAATTCATATCAGGTCTGATATCGGGTGTTTTTATCCATTCTTGTGCCACGATTTCCCCAATTTCTGATGGAATCATACGTTGGGACGCGATGGGTTGAGACGTGATGGGTTGAGACGCGATGCATCGCGTCTCTGGTTCAATCGTACCAAAAAAATGTTCCCTATTTGCGGTACAAATGGTTATAAAATACACCGCCTTTTGTCCATAATCCCAATGTTGTAATCGTGTAGACTCTATTTTATATTTGTTATTAAATTTTGTCATTTGGCTTAAAAAAAATAAAAGGAACCTATCTGAAATAGGTATAGGGATTATTACGTTATAGTTTGCTTTTTTAGTGTTTTTATCTAATGTATTAATAGTAACAAACCTACCAAAAATAAACCATTTAGGCAAGAATAAAGAAGGTATTTCTACCTGTTTTTTTGCAAAAATAACATTTATAATAGCCTTGAAAAACGGCTAATGAAACTCTTTACAGGGTAACAATGTTGAGATAAAATGTTTGAAATTTGAAGAAGAAAAGATGAAGCGTGCTACTTTTTTTAACTTCCACTAATCACTAATCACTAATCACTAATCACTATTTTTTTAGGTTTAGTAGCAGTCAAGTAGCAGTTTCGTTCGGAAGTTGTTGCGAAAAAGTGCCTGTTTACCGCTGCTTGACCGAAGCTTTTCCGAACAATCTCCGAACAAAGGCCTTATTTAACCCCTTTAAATACGTCAAAACACATCAAAATACGTCAAAACCGGTCAAAACACGTCAAAACCATTCACGAGCCCCTTTTTTAGTGATTTTGGCAAAGTTGTTGAAGTTTAGTGAATAGTGATTAGTGGACAGCGAGAAGTAAAGTGGAAAAGTTTTGGTATTCTAGATGTTAAACTTAAAACTTGATTTTTTCTAACGGTTTAGTACTAATAACTATTCACTAATGACTAAAAATAATTGTATAACTTTTTAAATTTTGAAACTATGGGAACTTACAACAAAGGCATTTTAGGTGCTTTCTCAGGAAAAGTCGGTCCAGTAGTAGGAGCTAACTGGAGAGGTAAAGAAGTATTGCGTTCTTTACCAAGAAAGAGTAACAAAGCAGCAACACCAGAGCAAGCGTTGCATCGCTTAAAATTTTCGACTGTAATTGGTTTTTTAGGCCCTATTTATCCTATTTTGAGCCGTTATTATGGAGCAAATCAGGGAGAGAAATCTCGAGTGAATCGAGCCATGTCGTACCACATGAAAGAAGTAGCAGTCTATGCAGACCCCGATTTTACTTTTGCGTACAACAAAGTGCAATTGGCAAAAGGCTATTTAACAGGTGTAGAAGCTGGAACAATTAGCGCTACTACTGCTAATACAATTGATTTTTCATGGAATGACAATTCAGGTCAAGGAGAAGCTTTAACAACGGATAAGTTAGTGGTAGGGGTGTATGATCCAGCTACAAAAAACTGGATTTATTCGTTAGGGGTTGCCGAAAGAAGTGCTACTTCGGGTACTTTGTTATTACCCATCACTTTAAGTGGTGCTACAGTAGAAGTTTGGGCTTTATTTGCTTCTGCTAATGAAAAGCGAAATTCAACGAGTACGTATTTAGGAACTATTACTATTGTATAATGGAAATTATAGTATGGAAACTAAATTTTAGGAAGTGAAAAGGCACAGGGTTTAGATCTTGTGCCTTTTTTAGTGTAGCATTTAGAAGGTAAAGTATAAAACGAATCTTGTTTTAAATGCAAAGAGTAGAAAATTTCACATAAAATTTCAATTTTAAGATCAATAAGCCTTATTTTTTAATTTTTGTTTCATAAAAAGTGAAAAAATTAGAATAATTGATGTTAATTATCATTATTTTAACAGATTTGTCTTATAAAATGGAATGGTTTTAGTGTTTGTTTTTTTGTACTTAAAACCTTATATGCTATGAAAAAAGAAATTGAATACTTAAAAAGAGAGATTGCGCTTATGAAGGTTTTGATTTTAGACTTAATGCCGCATAAAGAAGAAGATTGGCTAGATAGCGCGGATGTTAAACAACGTTTTAATTTTAGTGAAAGTAAATTATACCGATTGCGCAAAGCTAATGCCATTCCTCATACTAAGATAGGGGGAAGATACCATTATCCCAAAGCTTTTTTTAATCAATATTTATTAAATAAAATAGAGGAGTAGGTTGGTGTTTAGTTTCAGTGTTCTCGATACTCGTCCCTTCGAGTGCGCAGCGTATCGAGAAGTTATACAAGAACTTCAATATTCTTTTTATAAAAACCCCTATAGTATTATAAAGTTGCTAATGGGATGCTTACAGCATGACAAGTTTGTGGTTCTCGAGTTCTCGATACTTTGAGTGGAGTATTGTTTTAGTACACAAGTTTCCTCGGTTTCGCATGCTACGGTTGTTGTGTGATGTTATTTAATTACAATCATTTCTTTCGTTCATAATCTGACGTTTAGAATTCCAATAATCGTTTTCTTTTTTCTTTTTATCAATTTTGTTATACGATAAATTTTCAATTATAAAAAGATATATAATCTTGTCACGTTTTATAAATAATGTGTCAGAACATTTATTTTTAAATGCGATATCATCAATTTTTAAAAAATTATAAAGTTCTTTTTTTTCATAATTATAATTTCGACTATTATTGATTCTATATCTTTTATTTTCATTAAATAATTTTAAATATGTATCTCCTCTTTCCTCATATATATCTTCAACCTTTCCTTCAAATTCAGTGCTGAGATAAGTTTCTTTATAAGCACCTTTTTTTATAATACTATATATAAATAATACAATCATTAAAAAGAAAAGTAATATTACGGGTGAATATGCTTTTAGAGTATATTTTTTTCCAATATTTTTTTCAATTAAACTTTTCAATTTTTTTTATTTTTTTGGATTGTTTATGTTTTTCGGGTAATGTCACACAACGGTTGGTATAACTGTCGGTTACGGTTTAAAGTTATTGATTTTTGGTTAGACATTGGCTTAGCAATTCCGAGTGGATTCGGACGTAGTTGAATCCGCCGTAATTGCGGTTATAGATTGTTATAGCACGTTTTTTATTCCGATTTAATATCATCTTTCGTTTCATATTTTCCGTCCAAACCAGCTGAAACTATTGAGAATTCAATTCCGCTTTCACTCACAGAATATTGGTAAGGTCTGTTCCAAGAGTCAGTTCTCCATTCTTGTCGCATCGGATTGTTTCCAATCAATTCGTTTAAGTCTTTAGGGTATTTCCCAAATCTTTCTTTCCACATTTCCATTCTTTCCGTTATTTCAGCGATTTCTGTTTCGGTCTTTTTTGGAAATATTGAATTTCGTTGATAGGTAAAGAATAAAAACGCGCTTAAAGTTCCTATTATTAAAACAGAAATAGCCGTAATAGAGCTCGGTTGAAGAAAGTACCTTTGGAATGGTCTTTTCTTACCGTCAATTTTTTCCTTTTTCGAGATTTTTTTATGATGCTTATAATCCTCCCGAATCAGTCCAAAGTTTACTAATATTTCTAAAATAAGTTCAGTCATTTAAATGCGCATAACGGTTTGTATATGATTTGTTGTGTGGTTAAGCACGTAATTTAGTAAATAAATACCAGATAGAAAATCCGTTTATAAAAATGCCTAAACTAACTGTATAGTATTATGGAGTTGCTAATGGGATGCTTACAGCATGACAGTTTGTGGTTCTCGAGTTCTCGATACTTTTTTATGAAATTGCTATTCGCTTTTCATAAAAACACTTGAACTGACGTGGTGCAAAAACTGAAATTTCTTTTCAATATACAGTAAACACAATCAACGTTACTTTGAGTGCGCAACGTATTGAGAAGTTATAAAAAAACCTTGAACTGATAATAATCAAGGTATAAATTTATATTTAAAGAACTATAAAGACATGATAATTTCTTTATAGTTGTTTGTCCATTGGGTTAAAGTATCTAATGATGGTTCTAATTCTAGTTTCGCAATAATATTAGCACGATGCTTTTCTACAGTTCTTTTTGAAACTTTGAGTGTTTCACAAATTTCAGTTGAGTTTTTACCTTGTGCTATCAGTCGGATAATGGTTCTTTCAGATGGTGTTAGTAATCCCACTTTTCGAAGTTCATTGTCTACAGTATGCTGTATATCATCTTGAAAGGATTTACTAAAGTAGAATTCGTCTAATAGCACTGCTTTTATACAAGATTCTATTTCGTCTAAATTATCTTCTTTTAATAAATACCCATGCGTTCCTACTTTTTTTGCTTGCACTATAAATCCTTTTTCTTTGTGATAAGTCATTACTACAAATTTGGTTTTTAAACCTAAGTTTTGGCAATTTTTAATTACTTCAAAACCATTGAAAAAAGGCATTTCAATATCTAGTAGTGCAATATCTGGATTATGCGATGCTATTATTTCTACTGCTGCCGCACCATTAACGGCTGTGGCAACAATGTTATAGCCTGCACTTTCGAGTTCTTCTGTTAGCCCTTTTAGCATTATTGGATGATCGTCTGCGATAATTATTGAAATATTCTTCTTATTCATTTTGTTGTAGTCTTAAATAGGAAAAGTTAATTGTGTTATTGTGCCTTTTTTTAGTATAGAATTAATTTTTAGTTTAGCATTAATTATTTTGCTTCTTTCTACTAAAGATTTCATACCCAAACTTTTAGAAAATTTTATTTGTTGCTGATAATCAAAACCTTTTCCATTGTCTTCTACAGTAACTTCAATTGTTGATTTTATTTTACGAATATCTATAGTTACTGAAGTTGCTTCTGCATGTTTAATAATATTATTTAAAAGTTCTTGTTGTATTCTATATAAATGTAAGGCTTTTTGATTGCTTAAATAAGTGTCTATATTTTCTATTTCGGTTGTGAAAAAAAGTTCTGTATTAGCATCTATAGTATTAATTAAATCATTTATTCCAGCAGTAAAACCAAACTGTTCCAATACTACTGGGTGCAATCCTTGTGAAATGGTTCTTACATTTTGCAAAGTATCTTTAGCTAAAGTTTCCATACTAGTGTCATTGCTATTTTTTGATTTACGTGTTAGCATCATTAACTGTTGTCCTACGCTATCGTGCAATTCCAAGGCTACTCTTGTCCGTTCTTCTTCTTGTGCATTAATAATATCTTGGGTAAATTTTTCTTGATTTTTTTGTTCCTTTTTGGCAAAATTACGAGAACGTGTTACAGTTACAAAGCCAAACAGAACAAGCAAACCAGAGCCTCCAAAGAACATCCATTGATTCTGAATCTTATTTTTAGAGTCTAACAAGGCTATATTTGCTTCCTGATTTTCAATGGTTAAATCTCTTTTTTCTGTTTCATATAAAGTTTGATAATAAGCCAATACTCTTGTTTTTTGAATATTTCCAATGGAGTCTTTAATATGTGAATAATTTTTAAAATGATAAAGCGCTTTTTCATTATCGCCTATTTGTTCATACACTTCAAACAAGAATTTTTCGGCCAATTGTATTTCCTCAAATTGTTTGCCTTTTTGTTTTAATTTTAAATAGGCATCACCATAAACAATAGCTTCTTTATACTCTTTTTTAGAAAATAAAAGACTTTTTTTAGCCTCTAAATAAAAAGCCTCATTATAGTTGGTTGTGTATTTTTCAGAATTAGCTTCTAACGCTTTTACTATCTTTTCTGCTAATGCAATGCTATCATTTTCTGCATAAGCAACTGCTAAAGCCGATTTAAAGATAGGTTCAAAGAAAGTTTTATGCTGTGATGTTTCATTGCTTTTAAGCGCTAATTTTAAATTAGCAATGCGTTCTGTTTGTAAACCCGCTTTATTATCATCGGCAGCCATATTGAAATAAATAACACCTATATTAGAATAGGATTTAAATGTTTTGGCTAATTCAATTTGTTCTTCTCTTTCTTTTTTAGATTCTTTATAAAACCCACTTTTACTATATAAAATAGACATCGATCCTTTAGCATCAATCCATTTTAAAGTATCTTTTTCTTTTTGAAAAAAACTAATAGCTTCTGTAAGTGCTAAGGATGCTTTTCCAAATTCTCCTTTATCAACATAAACAACCCCTTTTCTAAATGTAATGAGACCTTGCGTAGTAGATTTATATTGCGTAGCATAGGAAGAGGCTTTGTCATAAGCATTAATAGAAGCGTCAAAATCTCCTGCATAATAATACATATTGGCTATATTAATATAATAATGATCTAGTAACTTTGGAGACGATACTTTCTTAAGCAAAGGACTCATAGTAGCTATAATTTGCTTTCCTTCTTTAAAATCTCTAGAAACATGAGCGATGTAATCAATAAGGTTAGACGCTTGCTTTGTGGCTACATTTACCGAGTCTAGTTTTATGGCATACGTTATAGTAGCTCGTAATATGGAATCACACTCCAAATTAGTATCATCATAGATATAAGTGGCTAGGCTATCTAATAGTTTAAGACGTTTTGCTCCTTGCACTTTTTGAATGGCGGTTTCTAATTGTTTCTTCTTTTGTAAGGCATTTTCTTCTTGAGCAAAAATACTTATTGAAACTAGCAATAATGGTAATAAAAGCTTTACTTTCATTTGTTTAATTTTTATTTTTATTAGAGACTAATATGCATATTCGCGTTTAAACGTGTAACTAACACTCTGTCAGTTCAAGTTTCTTTATGAAAAGCAAAACAATACTTCTCAATGCACTTTGTACTCAAAGAGATGAGTAAAAACGAATTATACCTAACAGGTAATCTTGATTTGTTTTACTTGCAATTTCATACTATACACTTCTTTGTAAAATTATAAACTTTTAAAAAAGATATTAGCAAATTTGCACTATTTATACTAAAAAATTCAAAAAAACAGTTTTTATTCTAAAAAACATAGACTAATTATGCTTTATATTCAATTATAGAACAACACTAGTGGAGTTATTTTAAATAATCTCTACTACTACTAATCCATCAAAAAGATATACCTTTTTCAAATATTAAATGAAAGAACATTAGTTTGGTACTATAAATATTCTCTTTAAACGAAAAACTTGTTTGTAGTATTTAATCTTGTTTGCTTTTTAAATGGTTTTGAAAAAAATACGTAGTTTTGCGACACTTTTTAATTTTAGAAACATGGACACCGCAGCAGAAACCGAATTTAATCCAAACAACGATACTCTTTTAACTACTATAAAAGCTTTTCAAAACAATCAAAATCAAGATACTTTTATGGCTGTTTTACAGGAATTACAAGGAAACAATGCTTTTCTTATTATTCCAACTCTTGAGCCTGTTGTAGGCAAAGATCGCAACGAAGCCGGATGGTCTACTCTTGAAAAAGGAACTCAATTGTCTTTTACTTCTGTTTTTGAAGTAGACGGACAAAAGGTAATGGGCGTTTTTACTTCGCAACAAAATTTAATGCTTTGGGCTAAAGAAACAAAACCTTTTGCTTCTATTCCTGCTAAAGATGTTTTGGATATTGCCATGCAAAATGGTATCGAAAGAATTGTGATTGATAGTAATTTAGATACGATGTTTGTTTTAGGAAGAAGTATAGTATCCTAATTTTAAAAAATAGTAATTCTATTATATTTTGGTTCTTGGTATAAAACAACAGAACAATACTTCTCGATATGCTGCGCACTCGAAGTGACGTAGTTTGTGTTGAATAATTGATTATACTGAAAATAATACTCCAAACTATCAGCACCACGTCAGTTCGAGTTTTTTTTATGAAATAAAATGGAATAAAAAAAGTATCGAGAACCACAAACTTGTCATGCTGTAAGCATCCCATTAGCAATGGAAGTTCTTGTATAACTTCTCGATACGCTACGCACTCGAAGTGATGTTGATTGTGTCGTCAGTTCAAGTTTTTTTTATGAAATAAAATGGAATAAAAAAAGTATCGAGAACTCGAGAACCACAAAAAAACATATCGCAAAAAAGATAATTCACAAACATTTTAGTATTTTATACGTATTTATACGTACAAGAAATATAAAAACACGTATAAATACTTGTTGCACAATAAAAAAGAAAGTATTAGATTTGTAAAACAAACATTCAAACAAGTACGCATGAAGAGTCTGAAACCATTATTTTATCTTCTTACCTTTCTTTTATTTATGAGTTGTGAAAAAGAAGAAAACCTTACAAGAACCGAACAAGTTCTACAACAAATAACCTCACAAAAACTAACATTAAAGCAATTAGAAAATAAAAACCCTAAAGCTTTTAATAAAATTACCTCCATTAACCAATTAAAAGAAACAAAAATACAAAGCAAAGAAGTTTACAGCCCTGTTTATGACTTTTATATTGACACCTCTAGCATTCTAAACATTCAAGTTAACAATTACAATTCCTATACTTTTAAAATTTTTAGAATAAATGACGATAGTACAGTAGAAAATCTAATTCTTTCAGAAACACCAAACGGAAATTATAAAACAGGAATTATAAAATACACCCTAACAGAAGATGAAAAAAACAAAATAAGCAATCACCAATACATTGATTTAAAATCGAAAATGAGCTACACTCAAATTGATTTTAATTCCCTAAATGATTTAAACCTACACTCAAGAATAGAATGTCGTGATGAAGAACGAACTGTTTGGGTAACCTGTAGCGAGGGTGTTCACAATTCTAGCAATATTGGCACTTGGAATCAATGTACTGCGGATGTACCACCTACTATGTATATTGCTGTTTCAACCGTTTGTGAAAGCACAGGTGGAAACGGAGGAAACACAGGAACAGGCAATATAGACACAAGCGGAAGCGGAGGAAGCAACACAGGAGTAGACAACCAAAATACAGATACAAACCCTACAGACACAAACAACAACAATAATAACACACCCATAAACGAATTTGAAGATGTTATAACACAACCCTTATTAACAGATAAAACGCCTATTCAGTTGTTTATTAGTAACTTATCTTCAGAACAACTTTCTTGGTGGAACAATGCTAGCAACAATGAAGAAGTACTAAAAATAAGTAATTATCTAGAGGAAAATGGCTACAACCAAGGAGATAGAGACTTTGCAAAGGAAATAATTGACCAAAATGTTAAAACTGGCTTAAAATTTGACATAGAACTATCTAAAAAATCACCCGCTTATATTGATTTTTCTGAAATTGACAAGACGACTCCACAAGGAGAAAAACTAGATTGTATTTATAATAAACTAACTAATTCACCAGAATTTAAACGTTTATTTGAAGGTACTTTTGGAGGAGAACAACAAAAAATTAATGTTAAATTTCGAATGCAACCCAATTTATTAAGTTCAAATAACTTACCTTCAGATGGAAATTGTTCCCCTATTGAAGTTCTAAATGGAAATTATTACACCGTTATTACAATAAATAGCGATATACTTGCAGGCAATTTAGAAAAAGCAAATATTCTAATTGCTAAAACTATTATTCATGAATATTTACACGCTTATTTAAATCTTAAATATTTAGATATAAACCACGGCACATCTTTAAGTTTTTTATCTAATTTACAATTAGAAGAGTTGATGTTCTATTATTTTACACCTGCTACAGAACATGATTTTATGTTTAACCAAATGATTCCAGTATTCCAGAATATTTTATCTGAAATTGTTAACAATTTACTATCACCGAGTGATATTGCGGATTTTAATATTACACCAATAACAGATGCAAATGGAATAGTTATTGAAAACTTTAATTTTATGAATTTTTATAAGTATCTTGCTTATGAAGGATTACATAACTCTCAAAGTTATCAAGATAGTATAGCAAATAATCCAATCGAGCTAAGAAAACATTTAGAATACAATAGAAATGGAAGAAATACATCAAAAGATTGCCAGTAAAATAAAAAAAATAGTTGTTTTTTTATTTATTTTATCATTCAAAAGTAGTTTATTTTCTCAATCTTTTGAGTCAATAAAGCGTTCAGACACTATATACATTTATTTTGACAAAGACAAAAAAAATTCAAGTAGAGAAAAAGCTATAACTACTGAAAAATCTGAATTCTATGAGAATTATTTGACTTATAAATTTGACCCTGACCCAACTAATACAATACTTTTCATAAGTAATAAGTATAAAAATCGGGATAACATAAAGAAAGGGATCAAAAACGATGAAAGAATTGAAAGAAAATCGTTTTTAAAGAAAAACAAAAATATTATTTTAGATATTGATTTTTTTACTAAAAATGGCTTTTTAGAAACTTATTTAGTTATTTATAAAAAGATTATTTATTTAATAGATAAAGAAGAAATAAAAGGGAGGAAAATAAAAGTGAAACAAGTTGAAATGATGAATTTTACCTACAATGAAATGTGAATTTAAAGGTTAGTTCTATAACTAGTCTTTTTTGTTAATAGCTTTTTATCTAATTTACAATTAGAAGAGTTGATGTTCTATTATTTTACACCTGCTATAGAACATGATTTTATGTTTAACCAAATGATTCCAGTATTCCAGAATATTTTATCTGAAATTATTACCGATTTATTATCTGCTCAAGATATAGTAGACACTAATAATTATCCAATAACTGATACAAATGGAATAGTTATAGAAAATTTTAATTTTATGAATTTTTATAAGTATCTTGCTTATGAAGGATTACATAACTCTCAAAGCTACATGAATAACATAAATAATAACCCAATTGAATTAAGAAAACATATTAAATACAACGACTATGCGAAAGATTCATCACAAGATTGCCAATAAAACAAAAATAATTTTAATACTTTTCATAATTTTATTTTTTAAAGGAGCTATATATTCACAATCTTTAGATGAAATAAAAAAAACAGATACTATATATATATATATTGATAGAAATAAAAAATATTCAATTAGAGAAGAAACTTTTGGTAATGAAAAATCTGAATTCTATAAGAATTATATTATGTACAGATTTAATCCTGACCCTATGAATATAATAAGTTTTTCAAGTAATACCTATAAAAATAGAGATAACATAAAAAAAGGTATTAAAAATGATGAAAGAATTGAAAAGAAATCATTTTTAAAGAAAAATAAAGACATCATTTTAGATTATGCTTTTTTTGAAAAGAATGGTTTTAAAGAAATTTTTTTTGAAATTTATAAAAAAACGGTCTATTTAATAGATAAAGAGGAAATAAAAGGTAGAAAAATAAAAGTCAAACAAGTAGATATAGCATGCTATACTTGTTTTGAAGAATAATTTTAAAAGATTAGTTTTATAATTAGTTTTCTTGTTAATAGTTTTTTATCTAATTTACAATTAGAAGAGTTGATGTTCTATTATTTTACACCTGCTACAGAACATGATTTTATGTTTAACCAAATGATTCCGGTATTCCAGAATATTTTATTTGAAATTATTGCCGATTTACTATCTGCTCAAAATATTAGTTATTTAAATAATCAACAGGTAACAGATGCAAATGGTACTATTATAGAAAATTTTAATTTTATGAATTTTTATAAGTATCTTGCTTATGAAGGATTACATAACTCTCAAAGTTATCAAGATAATATAGCAAATAATCTAATTGAATTAACAAAATATAACACATATAGAACTAATGCAATTAATACATTACAAAATTGTCAATAAATTAATATTACTAATGTTAATTTTATTTTCTAATAAATGCATTTCCCAATCATTTAGTGAATTAAAGAAAACTGATACCGTATATATTTATTTCAAAAATGATTCAGAATTTGAAAAAAGATATAAAAGCATCGGTGGAGAATCAAAGTTTTATGAGAATCATTTATTTTATTCTTTTGTACTTGATTCTGTTAGTACAATAATTTTTACTTATAATGATTATATGAATTCTGATGATTATGAAAAAGGAATAAAAACTGATTTTAAAATATTTAAAAAATCATTTTTGAGAAGAAATAAAGATATCATTTTAGATATTGATTTTTTTCTTAAAAATGGATTTAAAGAAACCTATATGAATGCCTTACATGGTAAAATTATCTATTTAATTGATTCATCTGAAATTAAAAACAGAAAAATAAAAATCAAGCAAGTTAAAGTCATAAGTAATTATCTCGAATTATAGAAAATATTTTTTTAAAGGCTAGTTTTATAACTAGTCTTTTTTGTTAATAGCTTTTTATCTAATTTCAGTATTTCAACGAACTATTTTACCTTGACTACGTATAAATACGTACAAAAAAGCATAAAAAATACGTATTTATACGTATTGCAAGACAAAATAGAATAGTTTAGGTTTGTAAGGAATAAATAAAATAAATAGGCTTTATCATACTTGTCTACCTAAAAAAGGATGGTTTTGTGTGATTTTGTCATACATATAAACAATATTTTATGAAACAAATATGCTCTGGATGTCAGAAGGAACTTGGATTTTTAAATACTCCAAATTTTGGAGGAGGTAAATTATTAGACGGTGGAAGAGTTTGTAGAAATTGTTTTAAAGTAATGACAAAACATGATATTAGTTTTAGCTTAAAATCTAAAATTAAATATTCAAGCCAAAATGTTTATAACATTATAAATAAAACCAAAATTGAGATTCAAAATGTAGTAGACAGACCTTTACCTAATAAATTAAAAGTTGAAACAGTTTTACCTTTTGAAGATTCTTTTGAAAATTATGAAAAAGCAGAAGAAAATGAAATTATCAATTTAAATGCATTAGTTATTATTGGATATATTGATTTAAAAAAGAATTTCAGTAAAAGGAGAATTACTATAAAAAAGATTATTAAAAACAGCAATGATTTTTTAATAAATTCATTTTGTCATGAACGGAACTCAATTAGAAGTTTCAAATTATCGAGAATTACAGAATTAGTTGATCTTGAAACTGGAGAAATTTTTGAAAATCCTATAAAATTTATTCAAGATAGAATTAATGAAACCCCTGTAGGTAGCATTGTGAAATTCTTTCAAGAATATATACATGAAATAAATTTAATGGTATATATGGGGAGGGTAGATGGCTATTTACATGAAAATGAAAGAATTAAAATTTGTAATTTCCTAATTTTAAAATCCAATAACACTTTGGATTTAGATATATTAGATAGTGAAATTAGAAGAATGAACTCTGATAGTAGCCAGTTCAGAGAATCTTTAAATGAAGTTTCTAAAATGGAGAATAAAAAAGTAGAGGTTTTTTCAATATTAAAAGAAATTGCATATTCTGATAACAATTTAGATTCTATGGAAGAAGGTATTTTGAACCTTGTTAAAAAAGAATTTCAAATATAGTCTGTATATAGTAACTCAGCCCCTCAAAATCCCCGCCTTTAAACCACAAACAAAGTAAATCCAGCATAGAAATTACGATTTAGTTTTTTTCGTGTTGAATACATTACTTGTTGTTCTTTAAATTAACCAATTTTAAACATTGCTCATTGACTTCTGGTAATACCCTATAACATTACCATTTCTTCTTGAGAAAATAAAATCAGTACTTTAAATATTTTACGCTTCTTCACAATCCACTATATAAATTAAATGCTACTAAATTATATACAATCAAAAACTGTGACAAAATAATTAACTTAAAATTATTTTGTCACAAATTTGTGACAATTCGTATTCGAAGAAAAAAAATTGTCACAGTTTTGTGACAAAACAAAAAAATGAAAAAAAAATTGTCACAACTTTTTCTAAAAATAAAATTATCTGCCAACAACCGTTTCGTTGCAATTGTGAAGTTTTATTTGTGTTTTAGAGTTTCATTTCGTTTGTTTGCCTCACTAGAGTCTTTGAAAATTCCATGAGGAGTTTTGTACTTGTTCTCTTTTGTTTTAAATTTACGCAAGAGCCACAAGAATATAACGGTACTAAAAAGTAAAATAACATGGCAATAAATTATTCATTTGGTCTTCCTCTAAAACATAACTTTGCAGAATTCATTTATTACACGGGATTATTCCTTCCACATGAAATAAATAAAATACTCAATTTTTGGGAAGAAGACAAAACCATAAAAGCAACACTTTCTGGAGACGATACCTATAATGACGAATTGCGAAAGAGTTCCGTTATGTTTATAGAAAATACACCCGAAAACGATTGGATTTATAACCGATTAGCAAGTTTAGCAATTAACTGCAATAACGAAAGATACTGGTTTGATTTGTTAGGCTTCCATCAGGAACTACAACTAACAAGATATTCTGAAGGCGATTTTTTTGATTGGCATTTAGATTTTGGTGCAGGAGAAATTTCCGCACGAAAATTAAGCATGACCATTCAGTTATCCGATGAAGACAGCTATGAAGGAGGCGATTTACAGTTTATGATAAACAATAAAATAAAAAATGCACCCCGAAAAAAAGGAACCATAGTCATTTTTCCTTCCTTCATCATGCATCGCGTTACACCCATTACAAAAGGCACACGACAATCTATTGTGGGTTGGGTTTCTGGACCACCTTATAGGTAAACATATATTTTAAATGCTTAAAAAATCTATTCAAAAACCTTACTAAAATGAAGAAGATGAAATCACTTGTAGCAACAATCCTGCTTTTATTGTTTGGGATAAACAGTTTTTCCCAAAACACAGAATTTAGCAAATCGAATAATGGACTCATCTATTCAGATAACACTGTAAAACAATTAAAGTTTATTGTAGATTCGTTAAACTTAAAATTTAAAGTTTGCGAATTCGATAAAATCTATTTATCAAAACCACAAGCAAAGGCTCATTATGTATCATTAGAAGATACGCTAGTAAAAGAAGCAAAAAAAGATATAGAAGCAAATATTTCATTTGATGATTTTATAAAAAAATATATTCAAACTGAAGTAGATAAAGACTTAGTTATTATAAAGTTTAAATATAAAAACTATAAGAAAAAAGAAGTTGTAGAATTAAGTAGTTTAGAGTTCAATGATAATCATGGTTATGAATTTAATTTTTATGAAAATTTAGAAATATATGATGAATCATTAAAAGGGAAATGGGTTTTTAGATATCATGAAAAAAGCGAATATTCTAAAGAATCTATTGATGCATTTTATTTTACGGAAGATTTTACACAACAACCCATACCAGAGCGTTATGCCAGAATGATTCAATATTCAGATTGTATGGTCGATACTACTGCACATGTTTTTTATGAAAAAGCAGAAAAAGGAGGTGTTAGATTCTCAAACAAAGAGCCTTTGAAATCTAAAAATTTTATTGATTACATTAATAAAGCAACAAACAGACCAGAATACAATACTGAATTCAATGAAGAAAGTTATCAAATTTTTTCGGAGAAGTACAAATTATGGGATTCTTTACGTCTTAAGAGAGTAGATAGTTTAAGAGTAATTGATGAAAAATTTGATGTTCTTCTTGGAAAAGCAGTGCAAGAAGTGCTAAAAAAAGGAGGCTCTAATGATGAATTAGAAGAATATGTAGCACTTTATTATTCACCAAAAACAGCACTCGAATTAAAAAGGAATAGAATTGTAATTGGAGGTTGTAGTCAAGATAATAGTCCAAGAATACACGCTGTAAATATTGCTAAATTAGCGGCTGAAACCATAAATTGGGAAATATTCCTTCGATCCCATTTAGACATCATGAACGATAGATTTGACAGAGTAAGTGATGGAAGTTATGCATGGGGAAGAAGGAAAACCTATATAAAAGAGCTAGAAGTCTTAGATATTAATGTTTTAGACTTGCTATTAGGAATAAGTTTACGAGTTGAAAACCCAAGTAAAAATCATTATTATGGAAGTATAGGTAGAATAGGCAGAGCTTTATCTGAAACAGAAAAAGCAAATGAAATAGAAACAAAAATGTTAGAAATGATAGTTGATAATCAACTTGATGATTACAATAGGATTTTAATGTATTATTTGTTTTTAAACTATAACCACAATTTAGAAAACGAAGAAAAACAAACAGTCAATAAAAAGAAATTAATAGAAGCAGTAAATAAATTACCAGAATACCTCGTAACCAAGATAGTTGAAGAATAAAAAATACTGTTAAGGAAGCTTCATTTATATCTAGTAGATAAATTTAAAAATATGAAAGAAATAGACTTTAGTTCAATAAATCAAACAATTAATTGGTGGGAAAAGCATAGACTTCGTTTTAATATAATTTTAGGCGCTTTAGGCATTTTTTCTCTATTGATTATTTTTCCATCCTGTTTTGGTTTAGTAGATTGTATTGGAATTTTCTTTTGGGGCTTCATGGCAAATGTTCTTTATTCTCTAGGAATATTACTTGAAATAATTAACGTATATTATTTAAAATCAAAGTTTAATTTCTTTCAATACAGACATTTTTTTATCATTATTGGAACAGTTACCTATAGTTTTGTAACCTTTTTTTATCCTTT
The DNA here is from genome assembly GCF_023008245.1 of Flavobacterium sediminilitoris. Classification (NCBI taxonomy): domain Bacteria; kingdom Pseudomonadati; phylum Bacteroidota; class Flavobacteriia; order Flavobacteriales; family Flavobacteriaceae; genus Flavobacterium; species Flavobacterium sediminilitoris. The sequence continues at coordinate 3,673,312 of NZ_CP090145.1, read as the reverse complement.
TATATACTACATGCATCCCCTTTAATTTTCCTTTCTCTATCTTAGTTGATACGTTAATATACTCTTAAATCCTTTTCTATCCATTCAGATAGAAGTAAATTTGTATATACAAATAAAAAAGATAATGGAAAATACATTAAAAGTACAAATTTGGTCCGACGTAATGTGTCCGTTTTGTTATATAGGAAAAAGAAGAATAGAAGGAGCATTAGCCAATTTTAAACACAAAGACAATGTAGAAATAGAATGGAAAAGTTTCCAATTAGATGCAAGCTTTAAAGCTTCGCCTGATGATAACATTGTAGATCATTTAGCAGTAAAATATGGTAAAAACAAGGCTTGGGCACAAGAAATGGTCGATAATATGACCCAAAATGCTAAAAATTCTGGATTGGATTTTCATTTTGAAAAAGCTATTTTAGCCAATTCACATAATGCACATCGCTTATTACATTTAGCAAAAGCACATAAATTAGGAAACGAACTAAAAGAACAATTGCTAAAAGCTTATTTGACAGATGGTAAAAATGTTGATGATTTAGAAACCTTAAGTACATTAGGACAACAAGTAGGCTTAGAAAAAGAAACTGTTGAAGAAGTTTTACATTCCGATGCTTATTCTGATGAGGTTAAAAACGATATAGCTATGGCACAACAAATAGGAGTACAAGGTGTTCCGTTTTTTGTATTTGATAATAAATATGCCATTTCAGGAGCGCAACCAGAAGAAGCATTTTTACAAACATTAGAAACAACTTGGAAAGAAGGAAATTTTACTTCTAAAGTAACTTTAGTTAATACAACAGAAGGAGATAGTTGCGGAATTGAAGGTTGTAATTAAGTTTTTACTACCATAATTGTTAATTCAATAAAAAATCCAAATTCCATTATTTAAAAGGAATTTGGATTTTTTATTTAACCTTGTTTAAAATTGACAAGCAGGATGTGAAGGTAATACACACATGTAATTGCAACAAACATGATTAGGAACTCCACAATCAAAAGAATATTTAGATTCACATTCTCCATAAGAAGAAGCTCCTTTAATAGCCTTTTGTTCCGATTTTGTTAAAACTTTTCCAAACTTTAAAATTTGATTTTTCATGATTTAAAATATTAAAATTAATGTTATAGTGAATTTTTATAGACATTCACTTTTCATGTCTGTTTGTTTATGTTGTAATTTGTAAGTACATTTTGAATTATCTAAAAATAGAGATTATTTTATTTAAAATCAATATGTTATTTGAATTATATAAAAAAATCCAAATTCTAAAAAGGATAGAATTTGGATTTTTTTATGATAATTAATTTAAATTGAGAATAAATCTTATTCTTCCTCTTTTTGTCCCATCATCATTAGATAAGCTTTTAAGAATTTATCGATATCTCCATTCATAACTGCATCCACATCGCTAGTTTCTGCACCTGTGCGAACATCTTTGACTAGTTTATAAGGCTGCATCACATAATTACGAATTTGAGAACCCCATTCAATTTTCATTTTACTCGCTTCAATATCGGCTCTTTGCGCTAATTGCTTTTTTAATTCAATTTCATACAACTGGGATTTCAGCATTTGCATTGCACGATTTCTATTATCATGTTGCGAACGGGTTTCCGAACATTGAATTTGAATACCTGTAGGTTTATGAACCAATTGTACTTTGGTCTCCACTTTATTTACATTTTGACCACCAGCACCGCTAGAACGAGCAGTAGTAATCTCAATATCAGCAGGATTAATCTCAATTTCAATCGTATCATCCACTAAAGGATATACATAAACCGAAGCAAAAGAAGTATGACGCTTAGCATTGCTATCAAAAGGAGAAATACGTACTAATCGATGTACACCATTTTCACCTTTTAAATAACCAAAAGCAAAATCACCTTCAAATTCAAGCGTTACGGTTTTAATTCCGGCAACATCTCCTTCTTGAAAATTCAATTCTTTAATTTTGTAGCCTTGTTTTTCACCCCACATTAAATACATTCGCATTAACATGGAAGCCCAGTCACAACTTTCTGTTCCACCAGCACCAGCAGTAATCTGTAATACTGCACTCATACTGTCACCTTCGTCAGAAAGCATGTTTCTAAACTCTATATCTTCAATATGAGCAATGGTTTTAGTATACAATTCATCTACTTCTTCTTCTGAAACATCTCCATCTTTTAGGAAATCTAACATAATTTGAAGCTCTTCTGCCATTTCAAGTCCTTTATTGTAATCTTCTACCCATTTCTTTTTAGAACGGATATCGCGAACAATAATTTGAGCTTCTCTAGCATTGTCCCAAAAACCAGGAGCAAACGTTTTTTCTTCTTCGTTTGTTATTTCGATAGTTTTTCTATCGATGTCAAAGATACCTCCTTAACGCACCAAGGCGATCAATAATATCTTTTACTTGTTCTGTATTAAGCATAAATATTGTAGTTTTACAACACAAAAATAGAACATTCCTTTTGATTTTATGGAAATAAATTTAATTAGTGATACTGTAACAAAACCAACGCCCGCTATGCTTGATGTAATGTTTAAAGCAGAAGTAGGAGACGATGTGTTTAAACAAGATCCAACAGTCAATGAATTAGAACGTTACACTGCTGAAATGTTTGGCAAAGAAGCCGCTTTATTTTTTCCAAGTGGTACAATGGCAAATCAAACAGCTATAAAATTACATACACAACCAGGCGATGAGGTAATTTGTGATAAATGGTCACATATTTTTTTATATGAAGGAGGAGGAGTAGCTGCAAATAGTGGTGTTTCTTGTCATTTAGTAGATGGCGATAGAGGAAAAATAACAGCAGAACAAGTTAAAAACGTAATTAATGATCCAGAATTTTATCATGCACCAACTACTCGTTTAGTAAGCTTAGAAAATACAACCAATAAAGGGGGAGGAGCTTGTTATGAATTTCAAGAATTGCAAAAAATTAAACAAGTTTGTATTGAACATAATCTAAAGTATCATTTAGATGGAGCCCGTTTATGGAATGCATTAGTTGCAAAGCAACAACAACCAAAAGATTTTGGTAGTCTATTTGATACTATTTCGGTATGTTTATCTAAAGGACTAGGAGCTCCAGTAGGATCTGTTTTAGTGGGGAATGCAATCGATATTAAAAAAGCAATTCGTATTCGTAAATTATTTGGAGGAAACATGAGACAATCAGGATATTTAGCAGCAGCAGGACTATATGCTTTGCAAAATAATATAGAAAGATTAGCTCAAGATCATCAAAGAGCAAAAGAATTAGGTAAAGTTTTAGCTTCTAAATCATGGATTGCATCGGTAGAACCAGTAGAAACTAATATTGTTATTTTTACATTACATGCTACAGTTGATGAAAAGCAGTTTATTGAAAAATTAAAACAAAAAAGCATTTTGATTTCTTCAATGGGACAAGGAAAACTTAGAATGGTAACACATATGGATTATAGAAGTGTTATGCATGATTACGTTTTAGATGTTTTGAATAGAATGCAATCTTAAAACATTTTAGGAAACGACATATTTAAAAAAGAGAGGCTACAATTTTTGTAGCCTCTCTTTTTTATTTTTTTACTAAAGATTTAAAAACAAAATATAAACCTATTATTACAAAAGGAATACTTAACCATTGCCCAGTTGAGAAAACACCAAGAGCATTTTCAAATCCACCCTGACTTTCTTTTACATATTCAACTAAGAATCGTACAGTCCAAAGAAGCACTAAGAAAGTTCCAAATAATAGTCCTTGCTTGTTTCTAGCATCTGTTTTCCAATACATATAAAATAAGATAGCAAATACAAAAACATAACCAAAAGCTTCGTATAATTGTGCAGGATGTTTAGGAACAACATCGGCTAATACTTGTGAAAACTGAGGATTTGTTTCAATAGCTTTGTAAGCATCTTTAGCATTTCCAATACCTGTTTTTTCGAAAGCCTCTCTAGGAGAATACCAATCTTTAATAAATTTAATTCCAAATGATGAAGAAGTTTGAGTTCCAACAATTTCGGAATTCATAAAATTACCTAAACGAACAAATATGGCACCACTTGCAACTGGAATAACAACTCTATCTAAAACCCAAAGAATTGGTTTTTGTACTACTTTTTTACTATAGAAATACATGACTAAAATAATAGCAATTGCAGCACCATGACTAGCTAGACCCGCAAAACCAGTAAATTCCCATCCGCTTGCAGTTTCTTTTATAGGAAGAAGAATTTCTAATTTATGATCTTTAAAATAATCCCAATCGTAAAAGAAAACATGACCTAAACGCGCACCTACAAGTGTTGCAATTACAGTATATACAAAAAGATTGTCTAGTTTTTCCATTGATAAACCTTCTCTTTTGTATATGTTTTTCATGATATACCATCCTAATCCAAAGGCAACAACAAACATTAAACTATAATAGCGAACCATAAAAAATCCTAAATCTATTCCTTCTGATGGGTTCCAAACCATATTTAATGAGTATTGCATATTATTGATTTTAGTATTAAGGGTTAAAAATAATTATTATTATTGGTATAGATGTTAAAAAAAAATAAACTTTTAGATTAAAGTAAAAATTGGTTCAAGGTTAATGTTCTTGAATTATTACTTATAAGGTTTAACTCAATGCCCTGCTTTAAGGAACAGGATCATAACCGCTTTTTCCCCAAGGATGGCAACTTAAAATCCTTTTAATAGATAACCAACCACCTTTGAAAATTCCATGTTTTTGTAAAGCTTCAATTGTATAATGTGAACAAGTTGGTTCAAATCTACAAGTTGCAGGTGTATATGGAGAAATAGCCACTTGGTAAAACCGAACCAAGAGGATAAAAGGGAAAGCTAATGTTTTGAATATTTTTTTCAGTTTTGTGTTTTTTACTTATAAATTGTATTAATTAACACTGAATCCAGTTCCTTCTTTGCCATCTTTTAACTGTATTCCTAGTGCTAATAATTTGTCTCGAATTTCATCTGACAAAGCCCAATTTTTATTTGCTCTAGCTTCATTTCTCATTTCAATTAGCATATTTACGACACCATCAAGTTTTGAATTAAGGTTAGAAGTATTAGAATCGTAATTTTCTTCTATTTTAATCCCTAAAACATCAGTTAAAAAGGTATAAATAGTATTGGTTAGTAAATCAATATCAGATTGTGTTAATGATTCTTTTTTATCGTGAACTAAATTAATAAAACGGATACCTTCAAATAGCTGTGCTAATAATATAGGAGTGTTAAAATCATCGTTCATTGCATCATAGCAACTCTCTCTCCATTTTGTAATGTCTAATGAAGAAGTATCACTTGATTCTAATGATTTAGCTATTTTTAGTCCTTCAACAAAACGATTAAATCCTTTTTCACTTGCTACCATTGCGGCATTAGAAATATCTAATACACTTCTATAATGTGCTTGTAAAAATGAAAAACGAACAACACTAGGGCTGAATGCTTTCTCAAAAAAATTATTCTTACCTTCTATTAATTCCATTGGTAAAATATAATTACCTGTAGACTTGCTCATTCGCAAACCATTCATAGTAAGCATATTTGTATGCATCCAATAATTAACAGGAGATTCTCCGTTGCATGCTTTTCCTTGTGCGACTTCACATTCATGATGAGGAAATTTTAAATCCATTCCACCTCCGTGTATATCAAATTTTTCGCCTAGATATTTTGTACTCATTGCTGTACATTCTAAATGCCAACCAGGGAATCCTTCTCCCCAAGGAGAGTTCCATCTCATGATATGTGCAGGAGAAGCATTTTTCCACAACGCAAAATCTTGTGGGTTTTTCTTTTCACTTTGTCCGTCTAAATCACGTGTATTTGAAAATAGCTCTTCTATATTACGATTGCTTAATTCTCCATAATTTAAACCTCTTTTATTGTATTCTAAAACGTCAAAATAAACAGAACCTTTACTTTCATAAGCAAAACCAGTATTAACTAATTTTTCAATTAATTCAATCTGTTCTATGATATGTCCTGTTGCAGTAGGTTCTATATTTGGAGGAAGAAAATTGAAAAGATTTAAAACATTATGGAAATCTACAGTATATTTCTGAACCACTTCCATAGGTTCTAACTTTTCAAGTCGCGATTGTTTTACAAAACGATCATTATCAACATTGCCATCATCAGTTAAGTGTCCTGCGTCTGTTATGTTTCTTACATATCGAACTTGATAACCAATATGCTTAAGGTATCTGTAGATAACATCAAAACTCATAAAAGTTCTCACATTACCAAGATGTACATTACTATAAACTGTAGGCCCACAAACGTACATTCCTATATGTCCTTCATGGATAGGTTTGAAAGTTTCTTTTTCACCAGTAGAGGTGTTGTAAATTTTTAGGCTTTGGTTTTTATATAATTGCATATTGTTTATTGTTTGTTCTGAAATTTTACACGTTTTTACTTTAAGTATAATTTATAAAAAAGGGAAGTTAATCGCTTTATAAGAAAATTTTAAAATTGTGTATCTAATTTAATATAATCTAAAAATTCTCTTCTTGTTTTGTCTTCTTTAAATTTTCCGCCAAATTCAGCAGTTACAGTACTACTTTCAATATCTTTAATTCCTCTAGAATTTACACATAGATGTTTTGCATCAATAACACACGCTACATCTTCTGTACCTAATACTCTTTGTAATTCTTGAACAATTTGGATAGTTAGGCGTTCTTGTACTTGAGGTCTTTTTGCAAAATAGTCAACAATTCTATTCATTTTAGAAAGTCCTACAACAGTGCCGTTTGAAATATAAGCAACGTGAGCTCTACCTACTATTGGTAATAAATGATGTTCACAAGTTGAATAAACAACAATGTTTTTTTCAACAAGCATTTCGTTGTATTTATATTTATTGTCAAATGTTGAAGAACTTGGTTTTTTATTTGGGTTTAATCCACCAAAAATTTCTTTTACAAACATTTTTGCAACTCTATTTGGTGTTCCTTTTAAACTATCATCTGTAAGATCCATACCAAGTGTTGTCAAGATGTTTTCTACATCTTTTTTTATGCTTTCGATTTTTTCATCATCAGTTAGGTTGAAAGCATCTTCTCTTAGAGGAGTTTCTGCATTTGTTGCAATGTGGTTTTCTCCTATTTCGTCTTGAAAATTATCTGTGTTAATCATTTATAATTGATATGAATTATATGTAATTTTTTTGAAGTGCAAAGATAATTAATTATGTTAAAATAAAAGGAATAATAATAATTATTAGAAAAATATTAGCGTAGAATTAATATTTTGTTAAATTTGTCACTAGCTATTATAAATTAACAATATAATTACAAATAATGAAAAAATATTTAGTTTTTATTTTTATTTTAAGTCTTTCTGCTATGGCGCAAGAGAAGATTTATTATAAAGATTATTTTAATCAAGAGATGCTTAAAGAAGTATACGCTAATCATTACGAAAGTGAATATTTAAATAATATTCATAGAAAAAAGAGTGTTAATAAACTAATTGAAAGAATACAGTTTGTACAAACTCCAAGAGAAAAGGGTGAAAAATTTGTATTATTATCTAAAGCTAAACTTTTTGATAAGTTCAATAAATCATTAAAAAGAGATTCTACTTTTGATATTAATACCTTTAATATTTTTAAATATAATTTGAAATTTTTCTCTTCAAGAACTATTGTGTATAGAATTGATAAAACAGATTGGCTAATAGTTATTAACTCACAAAATTGATTCTTATGAAAATTAAAATTACATATATATTATTGTTTTTTAGTTCTCTTTTTTGTTTTTCTCAAAATTATAATATGTCAAATGCTCCAGTTAATACTTGTGCTGGAACATTTTTTGATTCAGGAGGAAATACAGGGGATTACTCTAATAATTCAACTTTTACAAAGACATTCTGTCCATCAACTGCTGGTAGTATTATTAGATTTGTTTTTACAAGTTTTAATCTGGAAGAAAATGTGGATTTCCTTTATGTTTATGATGGAGATTCAACCGCAGCACCTCTTCTAATGGAGCTTACAGGTACAGATTTACCAACTGTTATACAGCCTACAGGAACGAATACTTCTGGATGTATAACTTTTGTATTTACATCAGATGCGGTAACTACAGCATCTGGATGGAGTGCAGGTATTTCTTGTGTGACTCCATGTCAAAATATTGTTGCTAATTTAGATAGTACAACACCTACGGCAGATACAGATAATATTATTAAAATTTGTGCAGGGCAATCTGTTGATTTTTCAGGTTCAGCAACGTTTTCTACATCTAGTGCTGGAGCTGTTTATACTTGGGATTTTGATGATGGGACTACTGCTACAGGACAAAATGTTAGTCATGTATTTGGAACACCTGGTGTGTACCGTGTTAACTTAGTAGTTAATGATCCTTTAGATTGTAGAAATGCAAATTTTATAAATCAAATCATACAAGTCTCTGACGATCCACAAATTTCGTTTTATTCTATATCTGATGAAACATGTAAAGATGTTCCTTTGGATATAACAGCAAATGTGAGCTATAATACATTTACTTATGATTGTGCCCCACCTGTAAGTGGGCAAACTTTCTTGCCAGATGGAAGCGGAGTATCTTATACAACATCAATTGTTGTAGATTGTTTTCCATCATCTTCAACATTAACGGATGTTAATCAAATTGCGGGTATTTGTATGAACATTGAACATTCGTATCTAGGTGATTTAGGAATTGAAATAATAAGCCCTAACGGTCAAATAGCAGTATTACATACATATCCAGGAGGAGGTATTACGTATTTAGGAGATGCGCTAGATGATGGATCAGTGAATCCAGGAATTGGGTTTAATTATTGTTTTGCAATGTCAGGAGCCACTACTTTAGTAAATGGACCTACAGTTGCTGTTACAACAGGTAATGCGATTGCTCCAGGTACGTATCTTCCAAGTGGAGGTTTTGCTCCCTTATTAGGCAGTCCATTAAATGGAGTTTGGACAATAAAGGTTACAGATAATTTAGCAGTTGATAATGGGTATATTTTTTCTTGGAATATTGATTTTGATCCAGCACTTGCTCCTTCAAATTTATCATTTACTCCATCTTCATCTTCTGTTTCATGGACTCCCGATCCAACTATAACAAATATCAATGGAAATACAATAACTGTAGAATCAGATACTCCAGGGACATATTGCTATACATATACAGTAGTAAATAATTTTGGATGTGTTTCAACAAATGTAAAATGTATAGAAGTTTTAGATGCACCTGCAATAGTTGAAGATGTACCAGACTTAGAGAGTTGTGATGAAAATTTTGATTTGAATTCTCATATTCCTGAAATTTTAGGGTCTTTAGATCCATTAGATTATGATGTTTACTTTTTTGCTAGTGCAGCAGATGCTGTTGCAGGTTTTCCTCAGCTTCCTTCTGCTTATGTAGATTCGTCACCACCTACAATTATTTATGTTCGAGTAGAAAATTTTGCATTATCATGTCCAGCATTTACAGAGTTTAATTTAGTTACCGTTCCTTGTGGAGCAAATCAACCTGATGATATGTTTGCGTGTGACGATGTTAGTAACGATGGTTTTGAAATTTTTGATTTAACAAGCCAAGACGCTACGGTTTTAGGAATAAACCCCGCTTCAGATTATACGATTACTTATCATACAACACAGTCGGGAGCTGATAATAATACAGATTTAGCATCTCCATTTTCAGCATTTAATGGCACAAATCAGGTGATTTATGTTAGAATGGAAAGTATTGCAGATCCATCTGTTTATTACACAACAACGTTTAATTTAGTTGTTAATCCATTACCAGTAGCAGATTCACCATCAGATGTAACAGCGTGTGATAGTTATGTATTACCAGCATTAACAGTTGGGAATTATTATATAGGAACAGGAGGGTCAGGAACAATGTTATCAGCAGGTGATACAATAACAACGACTCAAACGTTATATGTTTATGCAGAAACAGGAACTACTCCAAACTGTACAGATGAGAATAGTTTTGTAGTAACAATTAACACTACACCAGTAGCAGATTCACCATCAGATGTAACAGCGTGTGATAGTTATGTATTACCAGCATTAACAGTTGGGAATTATTATACAGGAACAGGAGGATCAGGAACAATGTTATCAGCAGGTGATGCAATAACAACGACTCAGACAGTATATGTTTATGCAGAAACAGGAACGACTCCAAATTGTACCGATGAGAATAGTTTTGTAGTAACGATTAATGCTACACCAGTAGCAGATTCGCCATCAGATGTAACAGAATGTAATGATTATGTATTACCAGCATTAACAGTTGGGAATTATTATACAGGAACAGGAGGATCAGGAACAATGTTATCAGCAGGTGACGTTATTACAACGACTCAAACGTTATATGTTTATGCAGAAACAGGAACGACTCCAAATTGTACCGATGAGAATAGTTTTACAGTGACGATTGGTTCACCAGTAGCAGATTCACCATCAGATGTAACAGCATGTGATAGTTATGTATTGCCAGCATTAACAGTTGGGAATTATTATACAGGAACAGGAGGATCAGGAACAATGTTATCAGCAGGTGATGCAATAACAACGACTCAAACGTTATATGTTTATGCAGAGACAGGAGGAACTCCAAACTGTACAGACGAGAATAGTTTTGTAGTAACGATTAATGCTACACCAGTAGCAGATTCGCCATCAGATGTAACAGAATGTAATGATTATGTATTACCAGCATTAACAGTTGGGAATTATTATACAGGAACAGGAGGATCAGGAACAATGTTATCAGCAGGTGATGTTATTACAACGACTCAAACGTTATATGTTTATGCAGAAACAGGAACGACTCCAAATTGTACCGATGAGAATAGTTTTACAGTGACGATTGGTTCACCAGTAGCAGATTCACCATCAGATGTAACAGCATGTGATAGTTATGTATTACCAGCATTAACAGTTGGGAATTATTATACAGGAACAGGAGGATCAGGAACAATGTTATCAGCAGGTGATGCAATAACAACGACTCAAACGTTATATGTTTATGCAGAGACAGGAGGAACTCCAAACTGTACAGACGAGAATAGTTTTGTAGTAACGATTAATGCTACACCAGTAGCAGATTCGCCATCAGATGTAACAGCGTGTGATAGTTATGTATTGCCAGCATTAACAGTTGGGAATTATTATACAGGAACAGGAGGATCAGGAACAATGTTATCAGCAGGTGATGCAATAACAACGACTCAGACAGTATATGTTTATGCAGAAACAGGAACTACTCCAAACTGTACAGACGAGAATAGTTTTGTAGTAACGATTAATGCTACACCAGTAGCAGATTCACCATCAGATGTAACAGCATGTGATAGTTATGTATTACCAGCATTAACAGTTGGGAATTATTATACAGGAACAGGAGGATCAGGAACAATGTTATCAGCAGGTGATGCAATAACAACGACTCAAACGTTATATATTTATGCAGAGACAGGAACTACTCCAAACTGTACAGACGAGAATAGTTTTGTAGTAACGATTAATACTACACCAGTAGCAGATTCACCATCAGATGTAACAGCATGTGATAGTTATGTATTACCAGCATTAACAGTTGGGAATTATTATACAGGAACAGGAGGATCAGGAACAATGTTATCAGCAGGTGATGTTATTACAACGACTCAGACAGTATATGTTTATGTAGAAACAGGAACTACTCCAAATTGTACCGATGAGAATAGTTTTGTAGTAACGATTAATGCTACACCAGTAGCAGATTCACCATCAGATGTAACAGCATGTGATAGTTATGTATTACCAGCATTAACAGTTGGGAATTATTATACAGGAACAGGAGGATTAGGAACAATGTTATCAGCAGGTGATGCAATAACAACGACTCAAACGTTATATATTTATGCAGAAACAGGAACTACTCCAAATTGTACAGATGAGAATAGTTTTACAGTAACGATTAATGTTACACCTCAATTAATTTCATTGGAGGGTAATGATTCTATATGTTCTAATACAGATGCTATTTTTACTATAACAGGTACTCCAGGAGCTCAGGTTAGTTATACAGGAGTTGTAGGATTACCAGCTAGTCCAGTTATATTAAATGGTTCAGGAACAGCAACAGTGGTTGTTACAGGAGCTACAATAGATCAAACGATTACTTTAACTTCAATTACTGATGTTGTTACAGGATGTAGTCAAGTTTTAAATCTTACAGAGACAGTAACAATTCTTCCAGCAACAACATTATCATTAAATTCAGATATATCAACTGAAGACCAAACTGTTTGTGAAAATTTTGCTATTACTTCGATAGTGTATCAAGTTTCAGGAACAGCAACAGGAGTTTCAGTTAGTGGATTACCAGCAGGTGTTGTTTATAGTTATGATTCTACAACGAATCTTGTAACAATTAATGGAACACCAACAGTTTCAGGAACATATAATTATAGTATAACTACTACAGGAGGTTGTGCACCACAAGCATCAGATAGTGGTGTTTTAAATGTAACTATTGCCCCTACAGTAACTATTGTTAATAATACACCTGAGATTTGTGAAGGTCAAGCTATGGATGTAACAATTACTTCAGATGTAGTAGGAGCAACAATATATTGGACTGCTTCTTCTCAGGGAATAAATGAAGTAATATCAGGAAATGGAGTTGGACCTATAGTTTTAAATCAAAATATAACCTTATTAGCAGGTCAAACTCAACCAGTAGATTTAGTGGTTACAACTTATGGTGTTGCAGATTGTATTGGTCAAACACAAACGTTTACTGTTAGAATCAATCCGATTCCTTCTGTAGACTATACTATTGTAGATGACTCAATATGTTCAGGAGAAACTACGCAGATAGAATTGTATTCAGATGAATATCCAACAGCAACTTTTACTTGGACTTCAGAAGTTATTTCTGGTGGATCAGTATCAGGATTAAGTAATGGATCAGGTACAATGATAACAGATACTTTGACTACTGCGAATTTAACACCATCAACAGTAGTGTATCATGTAACACCTACATTAGGAATTTGTTCAGGAACGGTTATTGATATTACAGTAACAGTTAATCCAATTCCTGTAGATGATTTAACTTTTTCAGGTTCAATCAATGATATTTGTAGTGGAGAAACACCAAATGTTACTGTATCATCAGGAAATACTAATGTAGTATATGAGTGGAGTGTTGTTTTAAATGGAGTAGCTGTAGAAGGTGGAATTACTAGTGGAGTATCAACATCTAATACATATTTAATAGATCATGTATTAACTACAACAGGTTTAATTGCAGGAACAGCGGTTTATACTTTTACTCCAAAATTAGGAGATTGTTTAGGAGTACCAAGAGAATATACTCAAGTAGTAAATCCATTACCGCAACCAGCATTATTAGATGGATCAATCTGTGTTGAATTGTCTACAGGGTTAGTATTCCAAAATCATTTACTGGATTCAGGTATACCAAATACATCAGATTATGATTTTAATTGGTATTATAATGGAGGGTTAATAACTGGAGCAAATCAAAGTACATATGCAGCAGAATTAGCAGGTAATTATTATGTAGAAGTTCAAAACTTGAATACAGGTTGTTCAAATGTATCTAATACTATAAATGTTATTGAAATTAATAATGCAACTGATTTTACATATACTGTGACTAATGCTTTTACAGATAATGCAACAGTAACTATAAATGTTATTGATGGAAATGGAAGTTTCTTATATCAAATAGATGATCAAGATCTTCAAGAATCAAATGTTTTTACAGGTGTAAGTGCAGGAGAACATACTTTAACGGTAGTAGATGAAAAAGGATGTACTTATCTTGAAAAGACTATTTTAGTTATCGATTATCCTAAATTTTTCACTCCAAATGGAGATGGATATAATGATAATTGGAATATCATAGGATTGCAAGATCAACCTAATACAAAACTTTATATCTTTGATCGATATGGTAAATTGATTAAGCAAATTAGCCCTTCAGGAGCAGGATGGGACGGTACTTTAAATGGTGCACAATTACCATCAACAGATTATTGGTTTACTGTAGAATATGAAGAAAATCAACAAAGTAAAATATTTAAAGCGCATTTTTCATTAAAACGATAATTCTCTTTAATATTAGATGATAAAAAAAATAGCCTCACAATTTGTGAGGCTATTTTTTTTATCATCTAATTGTTTTTTAGTTGTTAGATAATATTATTTATTTTTATAAGCTAATAATGCTTCTTTAAGGATTTGTACAGAACGGATTAAATCTTCTTTTTTCAAAACGTACGCAATTCTAACTTCATCTAAACCAACATTAGGAGAAGAATAAAAACCTGCAGCAGGAGCAACCATAACAGTCTCTCCATTTAAATCATAAGTTTCTAAAAGCCATTGAGCAAAATCATTAGCATTTGAGATAGGTAATTTAGCAATACAATAAAAAGCACCTTTTGGCGTAGCTACTTGTACACCTTCAATTTTTTCTAATTCAGAAATTAAAATATCTCTACGCTCTTTATATTCAGTTATAACTTCATCAAAATAACTTTGTGGAGTGTCTAATGCTGCTTCACTTGCAATTTGTGCATAAGTAGGGGGACTTAATCTAGCTTGTGCAAATTTCATTGCAGCAGCCATTACTTCTTTATTTTTAGATACAATACAGCCAATTCTTGCACCACACATACTAAAACGTTTTGAAACAGAATCAATCATTATAGCATGATTTTCAAGACCATTAACATTCATAATAGAATGATGTTTGTAACCGTCATAAGTAAACTCTCTATACACTTCATCAGCAATTAAAAATAGATCATGCTTTTTGACTATCTCTGCTAATTGATTAATTTCTTCTTCGGAATATAGATATCCTGTTGGATTTCCAGGATTACAAATTAAAATAGCTTTTGTATTTGGTGTTATAAGTTTTTCAAAATCTTCAATAGGAGGAAGAGCAAATCCTGTTTCAATATTAGAAATTACAGGGACAACTTTTACACCAGAAGAGACTGCAAAACCATTATAATTTGCATAGAATGGTTCAGGAATTATAACTTCATCATTAGAATCCATTGTACTACCAAGAGCGAAAAGTAGAGCTTCCGATCCACCAGTTGTTATAATAATGTCTTGAGTGTCAATTGGTAAATTTTGATTTTTATAGTATTCAGAAAGCTTCTTTCTATAACTTTCAAAACCAGCAGAATGACTGTATTCTAAAACTTCTATATTAGCATTTTTTACTGCATCAAGAGCAACTTTAGGAGTCTTAATGTCTGGTTGACCAATATTTAAATGATATACATTATGTCCTTTTTTCTTTGCAATTTCTGCATAAGGAACCAATTTCCTAATAGGAGATTCAGGCATTTGTAAGCCTTTCTGAGATATTTTTGGCATTGTGTTTTATTTTGATATGCAAAATTGCATTTTTTTTCTCAAAATATGATGTATTTTTTATTTTAAAATGTTAAAGAATAATATACATTTCGATAATTTTCTTACATTTAAGAATAAAATAATTTTCTCATGAAGAAAAAATTACAAAGCGTTATTTTTACTTTTTTTTTATGTATCACTATGTTTGGTCAATCAAAATGGTTATCTAAAAGGGATAAAATAGTAATTCCTTTTGAGTTGACTCATAATTTGATTATTATGGAGGTGGAAGTAAATGATACTAAGTTAAATATGCTTTTAGATACAGGCTCTGATAAAAGTTTATTATTCAGTTTTCCAGAAAATGACAGTATATTATTTTATGAGACAAGAAAAGTTAAAATAAATGGATTAGGAAATGGAGAAGTATTAGAAGCAATTATTTCAAGTAATAATAAGTTTAAAGTTAGAGATTATTTAGATAATAATTTTGAAATTTTACTTGTTACAGATCAAAATATTAATTTGGTAAATAAATTGGGAATACCTATTAATGGTATTATAGGCTCTTCTTTTTTTAAAGACTATTTAGTTGAAATTAATTATCAAACGGAAAAAATTATTCTACATAAGAACGCAGAAAAAATAATATTAAAGAAGGCAAGAAAATATGAAAATAAGGAAATTAAATTAATAGGCAATAAACCATATTTAGAAATTACATTAGATATTAATGAAATAGAATCGTTTAATATTAAATTATTAATGGATACAGGGTTAGGAGATGGATTATGGTTGTTTGAAAATGATAGCATAAAATGCAATCAGAGGTTTATAATAGATATTTTGGGAAGAGGGTTAGGAGGAGACATAAGAGGAAAGAAATCTAGGGTGGAAACACTTGAATTAAATGATTTTAAATTAAATGATGCATTAGTTTCATATCCAGATAGATTGTCTTTTAGTCAATTAGATGTTGTGAAAGGAAGAAATGGTTCTTTAGGTGGTGAAATTATTAAGCGGTTTAATTGGTTTCTTGATTATAGAAATAAAATTTTCTATTTTACAAAAAATAAATATTTTAAAGTTCCATTTAATTATAATATGTCAGGTATTGAAGTGCAACATGGAGGTGTTACTTGGGTGTCTGAAAAATTAAGATTTAATAAAACAGGGGCTAATTCTAAAGAATTGATTTATGAGAGCTCTTATGAATTTAAATATAAATTTGAATTAAAACCTATTTTCCAGATATACTCTATAAGGGAAAATTCACCAGCAGCTATTGCAGGTTTAAAAGTAGGGGATATGATTTTATCAATAAATGGTAAAAAAGCATATAATTATACAATTCAAAAAATAACAAATCTATTTCAATCAGAAGATGGAAAAACGATAAAGATGCAAATTGAAAGAGATGAAAAGGTTATAGATGTTCGATTTAAACTTCAAAAAATCTTATAACTCTATACAATAATTATTTTGAAAGACGATGCAATGTAAATGTCATTGCCGATAATAATATAAATGCAACTAATTGATGAGCTAGCCCTAACCATAATGGTACATGGTAAAGAAGAGTTAAAACTCCTAAAGCAAATTGTATAAAAACAATGATCATTATACTATTTATTCCTTTTGATTGAAGCTTGTTTAAATTGTATTTTTTGCTCTTAAAAAATAAAAAACACATTATGAAGACGACTACATAAGCAAAAGTTCTATGTATAAATTGAATGCCACTTTTTCCTTCAAGGAAAGATTTTATAAGCGTTGGTTGTTCTAAAGTAATACTTTCATGAAAAAATTGTCCGTCACTCATTAGAGGCCAATGGTTATGGATTAAACCAGCATTTAAACCAGCAACAAAACCACCATATATAATTTGAATGATTAAAAATAATAAAGCAAATCTTGCGATTTTACGTAAAGGCTTAATAATTGAATTTTTTTCAGGATATATTAAATCTAAAGCAACCCATAATGTATAGGCAAACGTGATGAAAGCAAATGTTAAATGTAAAGCCAAGCGAAAATGACTTACATCTGGATTATTAATTAAACCACTTTTAACCATAAACCAACCTAAGAAGCCTTGAAATCCACCCATAAATAAGAGAACAATACATTTTCGTATAGTTTGTTTATCTAGTTTTTTCTTAATTAAGAAATAGATAAAAGGTATAATAAATACAAGCCCAATAATTCTACCAATAAAGCGATGGAACCATTCCCAAAAATAAATGAATTTATAATCTGAAAGTGTAAAATCTTTGTGAATATTTATCTTTTGATATTCTGGAAATTTTTTATACTCTTCAAATGCATTCTCCCATTTTTCTTCACTTAATGGAGGAAAAGTATCTGTTATCAAATGCCAATCAGTCATAGATAAACCTGAATTGGTTAAACGTGTTATTCCTCCAACCATAACCATGATAAAAAGCAATAAACAACCACTTAAAAGCCAAATAATAACAGATCTATTGTTTTTCATCTGATGATTTTTTTTCAATTTTACAAAAATAACGACTAAAGAGTAATCTTGGAAATAATATTAAGTTAAACTTTTTGTAATCCCATTTTTTCAGCTCTCTTTAAAATAAAAGCTAAAGCAGCTTCATATTCATTTGGAATTTCACCTTCTAAGATAGCTTCTTTTACAGCTTCCTTAAGTGTTCCAATCTCTCTACAAGGCTTTAATCCAAATAACTCCATTATCTCTTCTCCTGAAATAGGTGGCTGAAAATTACGTACATGATCACGCTCTTCAACTTCTACAATTTTTTGACGAACTATTTTAAAATTATGATGATATTTATTAAACTTTTTGGGATTTTTAGTGGTGATATCTGCTTCACACAAAGTCATCAAATTTTCTACTTCTTCACCAGCATCAAATACTAAACGACGAACAGCTGAATCAGTAACGATATCTTGAGCTAAAACAATTGGACGTGAACTCATAGTTACCATTTTTTGAACAAACTTCATCTTTTGATTTAATGGCATGTGTAAACGTTCAAATATTTTCTTAACCATTTTTCCTCCTAAAAATTCATGTCCGTGGAAAGTCCAGCCTTGTTTTTTATTGAATTTTTTTGTTGGCGCTTTACCAATATCATGTAAAAGAGCAGCCCATCTCAACCAAACGTCATCTGTATTTGGACAAATATTATCAACGACTTCCAATGAATGATAAAAATTATTTTTATGGGTATGACCTTCAATTTCTTCTACTTGATTTAAAGCAGTTAATTCAGGTAAAAGAATATCTAAAAGTCCAGTTTCATATAGTAATAAAAAGCCTATTGAAGGTTTTTCGGATAAAAGAATTTTATTTAATTCATCCACAATTCGCTCACCAGAAATAATATTAATTCTTTCCTTATTTCTAGAGATCGCTTGAAGTGATTTTATTTCAATCTCGAAATGTAATTGACTAGCAAAGCGTATTGCACGTAACATTCTTAAAGGATCATCGGAATATGTAATATCAGAATCTAGAGGAGTACGAATTATTTTGTTATGTAAATCAGTAACTCCATTAAAGGGATCAATTAAAGTTCCAAAAGTTTCTTCATTTAATGATAATGCTAAAGCATTTATGGTAAAATCACGTCTTTCCTGATCATCTTTTAGAGTTCCATTCTCAACTATTGGATTTCGACTATCATAAGTATATGATTCTTTTCTAGCTCCAACAAATTCAATATCCATATCATTAAATCGTAGCATTGCAGTTCCATAGTTTTTAAAAACTTGAACTTTTGGTTGATTTGGGATTAATTCAGAAACTTTTAAAGCTAATTCAATTCCACTTCCAACAGCTACAATATCAATATCTTTTTTGTGATTACGATTTAATAAAAGATCACGAACAAAACCGCCAATTACATAACATTCTAAGTTTAGCTCTTTAGCTGCTTGAGATACTATTTTAAATATTTTATGATCTAAATTCTGTTTGTAATTCATTTTTTAGGCTTAAAGGTTTTTAAGTATTAATATGTAATGTTAAGAATGACATTAAACAGTTAAACTTTAAACAAAATTATTTACGAATCACTTTAACCTGACTATCTAATGTGAGTTTAATAATGGTTGATGGATTGCTGCAAATTTTTTCGTGATGCAAATTTACTACATAGTCAACACCTTTTAAAATTTCTGGAGTTATTTCTTTAAAAGATTTTGGAGTAAACATTCCAGAAACGTTTGCAGATGTTGAAACTAAAGGTCTTTTCATTCGTTCCATTAGCTTAAAACAAAAAGGTTCAGTAACCATTCTAACAGCTAAAGAGTTGTCTTCTGCAATGATATTTTTTGCAACATTTTTTGGTTTATCTAAAATTAAAGTAGTGGGTTTTTCTGCAAAATCTAAGATTTGCCAAGCTACTTCTGGAATTTCGTTGAACACCTGATGCATCATCCTTTCACCATTAACCAAAACAATCATACTTTTACTTTCTTCTCTTTTCTTTAAAGCATAAATCTTTTTAATTGCTTCTTCATTTGTAGCATCACAACCTATTCCCCAAACAGTGTCTGTAGGATAAAGAATAATGCCTCCTTCTTTGATAATCTCAAATGCGTTGTGAATTTCAGTACTTATAGCTTGATTCATTGTTAAAAATTTAATACTTCTGAATATTTTATAATTTTTCCAGGTACACCTACTACAACAGCATTGTCTGGAATGTTTTTGGTGACAACTGATCCTGCACCAATGGTTACATTTTTTCCAATTTTTACTTTAGGTAAAATTATTGCACCAGCACCTATTTTTGAAAAATCTCCAATTTTAGTATGTCCTAATAAAAGTGCGTTTGGAGATAATTCAACAAAATTACCCACAACACAGTCGTGTGTAATTACAACATTATAATAGACAATAGTTCCCATACCAATTTTAGAAGAATTTGATAATGTGGCATTAGACAATATGTTTGACCCTTCTCCAATTTCTACATCAAAACTTCCAATGGTTGCTAACGGGCTTATAGTAGAAACAAATTTTCCTCCAAATAGAGTAAACTTGTCAAAAAGTTTTTTTCTTAATATCGGATTTCCTATACCAATAGTAAATTCGTTGTTTCCTTTTTTAAAACGAAGTTTAACATTGTTTTCGTCTTTTAAAACAGGAAATTGGTTAAATAATAAATCACAGATATCAGTATTAATATCATCATAAAAAGCTAAATTATCAAGATTGTTTTTTTGTTTGAAAATTTCCAAAACTTCTTTTGCAAAACCTTTAGCTCCAATGATTAACATATTGTTTTATTTACTATAGATACTATTTTTTTTAAATCGGAACTATCAATCCCAGCGTATAAAGGTAAACAAAGTACTCTAGATGATATCGATTCAGAAATTGGCATTTTTTCTCCATTAACATATTTTATTGTATTTAATGAAGGGTAAAAATATCTTCGAGGAAAAATATTATGAATATTTAATTCTTTTTGAACTTCAAGAAGTTTATTTTCTGAGCTTAAAATTATAGGATAATAACTATAATTCCATTCAGTATTTTCTCTAATTTTTATGATTTTAAGTTTATTGAGATTTAAATTAGTATTGTAATAATCAACAACTTCTTTTCTTTTTTTTAAAATAGTGTCTATATGATTTAGTACAGTGATTCCCATTGCAGACTGAAGTTCTGATATCTTAGCGTTTATCCCTAGTCCATGAAAATTTAGGGGTCCATCATGACCAAAATTATGACTATAGTATATTTTTTTAGTTAATTCTTTATCATTGGATATAATTGCACCACCTTCTCCTGTATGGAAAATTTTTGTTGCATGAAAACTGCATGTGCTAATAGTTCCGTACTTAAATATAGATTGATTTTTATATTTAACTCCAAAGCAATGAGCGGCATCATAAATTATATATAGTTTATGTTTTTTAGCAATTTTTTCAATTTCTTCAATATGACAAGGATTGCCAAAAACATGAGTTGCCAAAATTGCAGTAGTATTTGGAGTTATCGCATTTTCAATTTTGGTTTCATCTATAGTTAAAAAATCTTCATTAATGTCTACAAAAATAGGTTTACAATTTTCCCAAATGATAGAAGAAGTTGTAGCGACATAAGAAAAAGGAGTCGTAATTATTTCTCCATTATTTCCTAATAACTTTAAAGCAATCTGTAAAGGTATAGTACCATTATTTGTAATTAGGATATTATCAAGGCCTAAATAAATTTTTAATTTTTCTTCTAATTCTAAAGTAAATTGTCCTCTATTAGTAAGCCATTCGTTTTCCCAAATTTTTTTTAAAAGATTTTGATATTCTTCTAATGGAGGTAAAAAAGTTTTTGTAACGTTAACCATTTTTTAATTTATTACTGTTGAATATGTTTTTTTTATTTTTTTAGCAAAACTCTCTTTTCCAAATGTTTTTAAAATTGATTTAGAAATAGTCTTTTTATCATATATGATATTTTTATTGATTACTCTTAATGAAAAATCTGCCATTTCTTCATAATCTTTAATCTGAACAATATGACCATTTTCTTTAGATATAATTTCATCAACACCTCCACACCTTGTAGAGCAAACTGGCAATCCACATGCAAGAGCTTCTAAAACAGATACAGGCATTCCTTCAGAAATACTTGAAAATAAGAACAAATCAGCTTTGTTTAATTCAACCGATATTTTTTCTCGTGAAAGAGAAGGTGTCAAATTAATTACTATATTCTTATAATTGAATTCACTTATTAATTGTTTTACATCATATTCTTTATCTTGTCCCCATCCATTGTAACCAATCCAATTAAAAATTATAGTTTCTGTTGTTAATTGATCTATTTTGTCTAGTGCTAGAAGCAATGTTTTCTGGTCTTTTAAAGCATCATATGCTCCAATAGTTATTATTGTAAATGATTCGTTTTTTTTAATTGTTGAATCATAGTAAAATAAGCTTTCATTGACATAATTTCCTACAACTTCAAAGTTTGAAAAAATGCCATTAGCGGCAAACTGTCTTATTTTATCATGACTAACAACTAATTTGGGAAAAGGTAATTCAAAAATTTTATTTAACACCTTTATTTCTTTTTTTCTCTTGTTTTTAAGAGTAAATTGATTATGTTCAGTAAATATAAATGGGATATTAAATGTTTTATTAAAATAATATGCTTCTATTCCTGCATTGAAAAGACTTTGAGCATGAATTAGATCAATATTGAACCCTTTTTTAATAAGATATTTGTTAAAACTAATTATTTTTTTTGTTAAAAGTATAGTGTTAAATTTTTCAGATAGAAAATCAAATTTCAGATATTCTATTTCATAAGATTCAATACCATTTGGTGTTTTTAATTGTTTTATTTTATTAACTTTAAAAGCTTTATAAAGTTTTTTCAACTTTATTCTTTTTTCTTTAAAGTTACATATCTTTATGTTAAAATCATCTTCGACTAAATTTGCTTGTTCCCAAAAAAAAGATCCAATGTTCTTTTCTATATTTAGCCAAGAGCATATCATTAAAATATTTTTCTTTTGATTCACAGCTATAATTTTTTAAAAATGAGTAATATGTAAATGACTATTTTAAGAAGTATGTTTTATTTAAAAACAAACTTCATTTTTATGCCTTTGATTTTGTAATTAATTTAAATTAAATTTACAACATAAATCTAATTAAAAAAAGACATATTGGACAAAGATAAGAATGATAAAGTTATAAATGAGAAGAATAATACTATATTATCTATAGTTTGTCACAGTTATAATCACGAAAATTATATAAGTGAAACTATTGAAAGTTTTTTAAATCAAAAAACTGATTTCCCTTTCGAAATAGTTATTCATGATGATGCTTCAACAGATAGAACTCCTTTGATTATAAAGGAATATCAAGAAAAGTATCCTCAAATAATAAAAGCAATATTTCAAAGTGATAATAAATATTCTAAAAATATTAATATTTGGGCAGAATATACTTTCCCAAAATGTAAAGGAAAATATATTGCTCTATGTGAAGGTGATGACTATTGGTCTGATGAATATAAACTTCAAAAACAAGTTGATTTTTTAGAAAATAATTCTAATTATGTGGTTTGTTGGACTGACTATTTAAACTTTAATGGAACAAATTATAGAGAAAATAAATTTAATTTTAAATTAGATGTTACTACAATAGATTTTGATAATCTTTTTAATCCTTATTGTACATTGACATTAACAGTTGTATTTAAGAAAGATGCATTAGATATGTCAATATTATCAAGATTAGAATACTTCAAAGATAATTCACTCTACATGATTTTATTAAATAAAGGAGATGGAGCATTTCTTAATTTTAAGAGTTCGGTTTATAGAATACATGAAGGAGGGGTTTATTCAATGAAATCATTATATTTTCAAAGATATTCATCTTGGTTAAATATTAATGAGATGTATAATATTGTAACTAAAAGTAAGACAAAAAATATAGAAAAAACTTTAAAAACTTTAAAAAGAAGTGCAGCATTTGAAGCCTTAAAAATGAAATACAATGGAGGAAATATAGATCAAAATCAAGAAAAATTAATTAATAGTTTTTTTTCAAATGCAAGTTTATCAGTTAAATTTAAGTATTATAAAAGGATATTTCAATATAGATTTCTCAATAAAAAAGGATAATCTTAAAAAACACATTTCAAATAAAAAATAACTTTATCTAATGTTTTAATTTTATTAAAATAATCTGATTCATTTTTGATGAATTTATAAAAGGCTAAATTATACTCTTTAGAATTACGAATAGTTCTAATAATCATTCTATCAATATGTTTGCAAAAAATCGTATGATTGTAAATATTTAATTTTTCATTTTTTTGTTTTAAAACTTTAGAAGCTTTTATCGTTTTTATAATATCTTCCGCTGATTGTTTCCTTTTTAATGAAACAGCATTCACATAATAGATGCTATTTTCGTCCTGAGAAGAAATTTCTAATTGTTCTAATTGTCTTTTTTTAATTGCCACTTCTGCGATTCTCAAGTTTTCTTCTTTAGTTTGACTAATATTTCCTGAATGCCAACGATATCGTACTAAAGATTCAGGAATATTGTAAAATTCAGATTTAGCAATAAATTCACTCCATAAACCATAATCTTCCGCTGGAACATATTGATGTTCAAAACGTAAATTCCCTATCATTGTTTTTCGAAACATTACAGTTGAATTTCCTAATCCGCAACTGTGTAAAAATTGAACTTTTAAATTTTCATGTTTTTCAGAATGTTTTAAAATTTTTTCTTTTTTATCACCAAAAATGGTAAACCAAGTTCCGCATAACCCTATTTTAGGATTATTATCTAAAACATTTATTTGTTTTTCAAAACGTGTTGGTAAAGCAATATCATCAGCATCTAATAATGCAATATATTCAGTTTGTGCTATATCAATTCCTTCATTTCTTAAATTAGCAGGTCCTTCATTTTTTGTTTTATTAATTAAAATAATACGATCGTCATTAGCTTTTATTTTTTCAATTATAGAAACAGTACTATCTGATGAATTATCATTTAATATAATTAAGTCGAAATCACTAAATGTCTGATTTTGTAGACTATTAATGGCTTCTTCAATATATAATTCACCATTATAAACAGGCATTATTACAGTTAATTTCTTCATGCTATTTTTTTTTTTGAGTAGAAGGACAAATGTAAGATTTTATTAAGAAAATTTTAACCTTATATTTGTAAAAAAAAACATGAACAAAATTCAAGTAGGATTCCTAGTATCTTATGATTATGAATTATTAAAATTTGCAATTCCCCCAATTTATGATAATTCAGATGAAATATTTTTAGCAATTGATAAAAATAGGAAGACTTGGAATGGCTCAGATATTCATATTGATGATAGTTTTTTTCAATGGATTAAAGAATTTGATGTAAAGAACAAAATTCATATTTATGAAGAAAGTTTTTATGTAGAAGGCTTTTCTACAATGGAATGTGAGATAAGAGAGAGAAAACTTTTAGCAGAAAAAATGGGAATTGGAAATTGGCTAATTCAATTAGATTCTGATGAATATTTTTTTGATTTCAAATCATTTGTAGAATATTTAAAAGCAAATAATCATTTTCTTACGAGTAAAGAACACATACAAATATGTTGCTTCAAAATTAATCAATATAAGAATGTAAAAGGTGGTGTCTTATATGTAGATAAGTTTGATAAATTTATGGTGGCAACAAATAAACCTAACTATAAAGTAGGTCGTCACGGGAAATGTCGTTCTATTTATGTTTCATCGATTGCTTTGCATGATTGTTTATCAAGAGAGCGAGAAGACTTAATAAAAAAACTAGACAATTGGGGACACAATTCAGATATTGATAAAGATAGTTTTATGAAAAAATGGGATGCAGTTAATGAAACCAATTATCATGAGCATGAAGGCTTCTTCTATCTAGAACCAATGCATTGGAAAACATTAAAATTTATGCCAGGAAATTCACTTGATGAAATTTTAACAAACTTCAAAAATGATAAATCAATGAAAATAAGTAGTTGGTTTTTAATAAAAAAGAACTTTGGGCAGTGGTTTAAATTTTTGTTCAAAAAAAGCAAATAGTCGAGTTTTAGATTTGACAATAAAAAAAGCTTTTATTTTTTAAGTAAAAGCTTTTTTGCATGTTTATATATATAGCTTTATATATTCTTTAGCAGCTTTTTCCCAAGAAAAGAAATTGGCTCTAGTTCTTATTTTTTCAAGATAAAAATGCTTATTGCTTTCAAAATCATTCAGTTTAGAAAATAAAAAAGTTTTCATATAATTTGGGTCAAAATTATCCCAATAAAAAGCAGCATCGCCACCAATTTCAGGTAATGAAGTTAAATTTGAAAGAAAAACAGGTTTGTCAAATTTCATAGCCTCAATAGGAGGTAAGCCAAAACCTTCTCTAATAGAAGGAAAAAGAAAGGCAGTACAATTTTCTAAATAATATTGTTTAGCTTCATCACTGACTTTTCCAGTTAGAATAACTTTATCTTGTAAATTATTTTCAGTAATATACTTACTAATTTCATAACCATACTCTTTTTGATTATTTCCAGAAATAATTAAACGATATCCTTCAATAAATGACATCATTTTTACGATTGATAAAAAGTTTTTACGAGGAATAAAATCACCAATAGAATAGAAAAAAGGTTGGTTTAATTTAAAATCAGGAACGAAAGAATTATTTTCAATTTTTACTTCTGACGGATTGCCATTATAAATAATGTGCTCAGGAACATTTGGAACATTAAAATATTGATGTGTTTGTTTCTTTGCAAACTCAGAAATGTAAGTTATAACATCAGCGCGATTTAATTTTTCAATAAATTTTTTATTAACCTTATGATTCATATTTGTTGAGATCTCTTCTACAAAATTAACATCATGAATAGTTAAAATGTATTTTTTAGGTTTAAAAAAGGGCTCAACTTTTGTATTTTGATTTAAACTATGCCAAACATCATATTTTGTTTTTTTTCTAAATAAAAAATGACGTTCTAAACTAGTATATTTTGAATATTTAAACGTGTTTTTAAATTCATTTTGTAATCTTTCAGGATGTTTTGCATTTAGTGTAATATCTAAATTGGAAATATCTAAATTAGAAATAGCTTTAATTAGTTGGTAATTAAAAGTTCCAAGACCACCTGCTTTGTTATTGATGTTGTGAGATTCTAAAAAAACGTTCATGAAATTAATTTCAGTAAAAATAAGATATGTTTCCAAATAATTAATTGGTTATCCTTATTTTTGGCAAAAAAAAGATGCTTACCATTTTTCCTATATATACAAATCTAAAAAATAAAATAATTTCGAGTATTGAAAATTTTCATACATCAGGCGAATTATTTGTTGCTGGAAAAAGAAATACAATTAAACTTTTTGAGGTTGACGAAGCATTAACGTTGAATATAAAATCGTTTAGAAAACCTATATTAATTAATAGAATTATTTATAAGTATTTTAGAAAGTCAAAAGCTAGGCGTTCTTATGAATATGCAACTGTTTTACTAAAAAATAATATTGGAACACCTAAACCTATTGCTTATTCTGAAAATACAGATATTATAGGACTAAAAGATAGTTATTATGTTTGTGAGCATATATTTTGCGATTTAACATATAGAGAATTAGTTGAAACGAATTATCCAGATGGAGAGAATATTTTACGTCAGTTTATTCATTTTACCTATGATATGCATAAAAATGGAATTGAATTTAAAGATCATACTCCTGGAAATACCTTAATAAAGAATAATCATGATGGTTCTTATAATTTTTATTTAGTAGATTTAAATAGAATGAATTTCCATAAAGAAATGAGTTTTGAATTAAGAATGAAGAATCTTTCAAAAATTACTCCCAAAAAAGAAATGATTACAATTATGAGTAATGAGTATGCAAAAGTATCTGGAGAAGAAGAAGAACACATTTTTAAAACAATGTGGCAATTTACTCAGGATTTTCAATATAGGTTTCACAGAAAAAAAAGGTTAAAAAAGAAATTAAAGTTTTGGAAAAAGTAGTATTTTTATTTGTTTATGCTATTTTTGCCTGTGGTTCTATTTAACACTTTATTTTTCATTTACATATTTTTTTGAATTTGTAAGATAAGCGTTTTTCACCTTTTTATACTTTGAATGAAACTATCAGTAATAATTACTACTTACAACTCCGAAGAATGGCTCAAAAAAGTTCTTATTGGTTATGAAAACCAAACTGAGAATGATTTTGAAGTAGTTATTGCAGATGATGGTTCTACCCAAAAAACCAGAGAATTATTGGATCAATTTTCACACTCATTTAAATATCCAATAATACATGTTTGGCAAGAAGACAATGGTTTTCAAAAATGCAAAATATTAAACAAAGCCATTTTAAAAGCAAACTCAGATTATATTATATTTACCGATGGAGATTGTATTCCAAGAGAAGATTTTGTATCAACTCATCTTAAATATAAAAGAAAAGGATATTTTTTATCTGGAGGTTATTTCAAATTACCATTATACACATCTTCTATAATTACAAAAGAAGATATTTTATCTAAACAGTGCTTTAACCCTTCATGGTTGTCTAAAAATAAAGTAAAAACAAATTTTAAATTAACTAAACTAATCCGATTTAAGCCTTTTACATTGTTTATGAATTGGATTACTCCTACAAAAAGGACATTTAACGGACATAACACCTCTTGTTTTAAAGAAGATTTAATTGCAGTGAATGGTTTTAATGAAGATATGCAATATGGTGGATTAGATAGAGAAATAGGAGAAAGGATGCTAAACTATGGCATCTTATCTAAACAGATTAGGTATTCAGCAATTTGTTTGCATTTAGATCATGAAAGAGGATATTTTAAGCAAGAAGAATGGGATAAAAACCTAAAAATAAGAGCTTATAATATTAAAAATAAAATTATACAAACCAAAAACGGAATTCTTAAACTTTAGAATCTAAGAAGCTTTTAATATTTTCTAAAAATAAAGCAGGTTCAAACTTAGTATAATATTCTAAAGAAAGGCTTTTTAACTCTTTTTCTGTTTTACCTTCAAATAATTCAGGTTTAAAGTCATTTAAATGAACAGAAGTATGTTTTATTCCATCTTCAAATGTAGCCCAAATTTTCTTTTCAATCCATGGTGAAAAAATAATAAATGACGATTTCCCTAAAGCTTTTGCCATATTAATAGCACCGCCATCATTACCAATTATTAATTCACAATTATTCATAAGTCCCATATAATCTCTCAAACTATCTCCAAATAATTCAAAATATATTTTCGACTTTGTTTTATCAGAACAATTTTCAAACACTTCTTTTGCTTGCTCTAGTTGTTTTGGAAAATAATTAAAGAGAATATTTACATTATAATGAATTCCGATATAATCCACAACCTGAGTCATGTAATTTAGAGGATATGTTTTTATATTTTCACTTCCTAGTAAACTAATCATGATTGTCTTTCTAGAAGAATCAATAGAATGATATTTAAAAGCTTCGTTTGCTTTTTCAATTTCTTCTGATGACAAATATAATTTGGGTTCAGTTATCTTCTCTATAGCTAAATGTAAAGGATTAAGTAAAGATAACCGTCTTTCTATGGCTAAACCTAAGTAAGTCTCTGGAAATGCTGCAAAAGGAACAGTATCTGTATAAATAAATTCTCTTCCTTTTTTTAGGTATGATATTTTTTGTTTGCCACCACATATAAGACAAATAATCCAACTTTGTAATTTTGAATAAGCATCTATTACCAAATCGTATTTTTCTTTTCTTATTTTAAAAGCAAATTGTAATAAATTCCATATCCCTTTTTGTTCTTTAGGGTTAAAAATGACTAAATTACTGATAGAAGGATTATTCTTTAGTATATCAACAGTATTATTATTGACTAAATAATCAATTTGTGCGTTAGGATATGCTTTTTTCAAGTTTTCACAAATAATGCTACTTACTAAAACATCTCCAATCATTTTATGCTGAATAACTAAAACTTTCATTTTGAAGTACTATAAAACTAATTTATTATCTATTAATCGAGTATTAAAAGATTGAATGTATGCCTTAATAAAACGTTCCATTTTAGTTCTAATCTCTTTATTCGAGTTTAATAGGTTTGTTTTCAATAATTCATCTTTCTTAAAATGATATAAACCTATTGCTTTTTTACCATCAAAAGCCATATAATAATCACCATCAATATAATGATAAATATTATCTAAATAATAAACAACAAAATCTTTCTCAGATTTATATGGTTTTCCAAAAGTAATCATTTTTGTTTTAATGTTTAACAAATCGAGAATTGATGGCATAATATCAATTTGTTGCATATTACGATAACTGATTCCTCCAAAATTTTTATCACCAGGGTTAAAAAAAGCAATTGGGACTCTAAATTTTCCAACATTTGTCTCAAATTTTTTCTCTGTTGCTTCTGATGAAGTATGATCGGCTGTTAAAACAAATATAGTATTTTTATACCAATCTTGTTTTTTAGCACTTTCAAAGAATAGTTTTAATGCATAATCAGTATAAGCAATACTCTCTTGAATTTTTGTCGTTCCTTTTGGAAATTTTCCTTTATATTTTTCAGGAATAGTATAAGGATTATGAGATGAAATACTAAAAATTGTAGTAAAAAAAGGCTCTTTAAATTCATTCATTTTACTGCAATAGAATTGAAAAAAGTCTTCATCAAAAACACCCCATGTTCCATCAAAAGATTCTGGACCCACATATTCATCTTTACCGAAATAGTTGTCAAAACCTGCAACATTACAATATTGATCAAAATTCTGACTACCATTAAAAGCACCATGAAAAAATGAAGTATTGTAACCATTGTCTTTTAATATTTTTGGCAATCCATAAACATTGTTTATAGCATAACTGGAAGTGATTAATGAATGATTCATTAAACTTGGAATACTTGAAAGTGTAGAAGGAACAGCGTCTATAGAAAGTTTGCCATTTGCAAAACCATTTTCGAAAAACAAAGATTTAGTTAGTAGAGAATCTAAAAAAGGAGTTTGTCCGCGTTGGATATTCTCTCTACCAAAACTTTCTAAAATTATAATTGCTACATTTTTTTTTGTAGGTTCTCCTTTTGGATTAATTTCTAATACTGGATTGAAAATAGTATTTAATTCTTTTTCCGAATAAAAATTAGGAGCCTCTAATGTTTCTTTCTTACCAATTGTCTTTAAAATAGAAAAAGGAGTATTCAATACAAACGCAGATTGGTTTATAGAACCATAACTTACCGAATCTACAATTCGTAATGGTTTTTTTTGAAAACCACCTCTTCCAAATAAAAAAATAACTCCCATAAAAAGCAAGAAAAACCCAAATTGTTTTAAGATTTGAATTTTAGTATTATTTTGAATTGAAATAATTTTTAATGTAGGAATTGATTTCCAAAATAGAAAAGAAAGCAGTATCGCAATAATTGGTAAATACCAAAATTCAGAAAGAAAAGAAAATATTAAAGTTTTAATTTCATTTTCCATTCCACTTGCTGTTATCATACCAAATGTACTTCTTCTTCCTGTGAATTTATAATATTCAAAATCCACAAAATTAGTAAGTAGAAAAATAAGGTTAACAGTATAGAAAGTTACTTTTAATACTTTTTGGTAACTAGGTTTATATTTAAAATTACCTGGAATAAAATGAAATAAAGCAAAAAGAAGGTTGATATATGCTATTGCAGATAAATCAAAATGTAAACCACCAATAATACTTTTAAAAGTAATAGCATTAAAATTACTACTATTAAATAAGTAAAATAAAATACGACAAACTTGGTATAAGAATAAAACAAGTGTAAAACGTTTAAAAAACAGTTTTACACTTTGAAAATAATTTTGCATGTTATTGTAAAATATTTTAAACAGCTACGTTATATTCACGTAAAGCATCATTAAGTGATGTTTTTAAATCAGTTGAAGGTTTTCTTTGTCCAATAATTAAAGCACAAGGAACTTGATATTCTCCTGCTGGAAATTTTTTAGTATATGTACCAGGAATTACTACTGATCTTGCAGGAACAACTCCTTTATATTCTTTAGGTTCTTCACCTGTAACATCAATAATTTTTGTAGAACCTGTTAATACTACATTTGCTCCTAAAACAGCTTCTTTTTCAACACGAACTCCTTCCACAACAATACAACGAGATCCGATAAAAGCACCATCTTCGATAATTACTGGAGCAGCTTGTAATGGTTCTAAAACACCACCAATTCCAACACCACCTGATAAGTGCACATTTTTACCAATTTGTGCACAACTTCCTACTGTAGCCCATGTGTCAACCATTGTTCCTTCATCAACATAAGCACCAATATTTACATAACTTGGCATTAAAATAACCCCTTTAGAAATATAAGCACCATGGCGAGCTACTGCGTTAGGCACTACACGTATTCCTTTTTCGGCATATCCTCTTTTTAAAGGCATCTTATCATGATATTCAAAAATACCCGCTTCAAGTGTTTCCATTTTCTGAATAGGAAAATAAAGAACAACAGCTTTTTTTACCCATTCGTTTACTTGCCATCCTTCAGCAATTGGTTCAGCCACTCTAAGCGATCCATTATCTATTAATTCAATAACTTCTCTTATGGCATTTTGAGTTGTTTCTTCTTGTAAAAGGGAACGATTATCCCAAGCTTGTTCTATTGTAGATTGTAAGTGTGTCATTGTAAAAAATTTGCTGCAAAGATAGTCTGATTTTTTTTAAATCATATTTCTTTTTAGTTACATATTTCTTCTTTGCTATTATAAATGTGAGTTTTGTAAATATTAAAATAAAGTTAAAATATATGTTTTTAGGTTGCTTCTTTTCTTCAAAGGAATATTGAGTTTCCTTATTTGTTTTTGCATTATTTTAAAATATACACTACTTTTTTAAGTTTTAAATAATAAATTTTAGATGTTTTTTTGCTTTTAATTATAGTAAATAAAATTTTTGAAAATAGTGTATTCATGCACTGATTACATTTATTTATTAAATGAAAACTGATTTTTATCAGTTTTTTTATTTTTATGTTTCTATAGTTTTGCACCATCATTGAAACTGCTATAACCTTTAAATTAATTAGCAAAAAAACAAACCAAAAAAAGAATGACATGGATTTAGACAATCAAGCAAAAAACACCCCAATAATAATTGATAAAGAGGTTTCGTGGGATAAGACTCAAGTGATTATGAGTAAAACAAATCCTCGAGGCATTATTGAGTATGCAAATGAAGTTTTTGTAGACGTATGTGGATATGAAGATTATGAATTAATGGGACAACCTCATAACATTATTAGACATCCAGATATGCCCAAAGTTATTTTTAAAGTCTTATGGGAGAAATTAAAAGGAGGTGAAAATTTCCATGCAATTGTAAAAAACTTAGCCAAATCAGGGAGATATTATTGGGTAATTACAGATTTTGAAATAGCAAAAGATGATAAAGGAGTAATAGCTAATTATTTCGCTAGAAGAAGAGCCGTTCCACAAGAAGTTATAACAAATCATATAGAACCATTATATAAAAAATTATGGCAAATTGAAGCGGCAAGTGGAGTAGAATATAGTGAGAAATATTTAAATGGTTTCTTAGAAGAAAAAAATAAAACCTATGTGCAATATATTATGGAATTAATCTATGAACAAGAAAAATTAAATAGTAAAAACACAAAGGAAGAAGAAGAAAAGGGATTTTTTAGTAGATTTTTTGGAAGATAAAATTTCCAATTTTGTTTTATAATTATGGTTAGGACACATCTGTTTTTTTACAGATGTGTTTTTTTATAATTCTGTTTTTAGATTGTATATCTTTGTACTTTGAAATGCATGTGTCAAAGCTATAATTTCATTGAAAAAACCATGAAATTTACAACTATTAATTATTGCGCTTCAATTTATCTTTAAAAACAGTTATTTAAGATGGAAGAACCAGATGTTATTTTAATAGGCGCTGGAATTATGAGTGCAACATTAGGAATTTTGATTAAAGAATTAGAACCTAATTGTAAAATTGAAATTTATGAACGTCTATCAGAAGCTGCCTCAGAAAGTAGCGATGCATGGAATAATGCAGGAACAGGTCATGCAGCTTTTTGTGAATTAAATTATACTCCTGAAAAGGAAGATGGTACTATTGATATTACAAAAGCACTTAAAATTTCCGAAGCTTATGAAGTTTCAAGACAATTTTGGAGTTATTTGGTTCAAAAAGGAATCTTAAAAAATCCAGAAATTTTTATACATTCTATTCCACATATTAGTTTTGTTTGGGGAAAAGAAAATGTTGCTTTCCTAAAGAAAAGACACGAAGCTTTAACTAAAAAAAGTTTATTCAAAAGGATGCTTTTTAGTGATGATAAAGCTGTTCTTGAAGAATGGATGCCTTTAGTGATGCATAATAGAGATAAAAATGAAGTACATGCAGCTACTTATATGCCAATAGGTACTGATGTTAATTTTGGAACATTAACCAGAGCTTTGTTTGAGTACTTAAAAGATCAAGAAGGTGTAACGTTATATTTTCAAACAGAAGTAGAAAAATTAAAGAAGCAAGAAGACGGAAATTGGAAAGTTAAAGTACGAAATTTAGAAACACATAAATCTAGAAAAGTAAAAACACCATTCGTTTTCATTGGAGCAGGTGGAGGTTCATTACGATTATTAGAAAAAGCAGATATAGAAGAAGGAAATGGATTTGGAGGATTTCCAATAAGCGGACAATGGCTTCGTTGTATGAATCCAGAAATAATAAAACAACATAAAGCAAAAGTATATGGAAAAGCATCTGTTGGTTCACCACCTATGTCTGTGCCACATATTGATACTCGTGTTATAGATGGAAAACAAGAATTACTTTTTGGTCCTTATGCTGGTTTTACCACAAAGTTTTTAAAAAACGGTTCTTATTTAGATTTGTTGAAATCCATTCAAACAGACAATATTGTGCCAATGCTTTCGGCTGGAATTCACAATATTCCTTTAACAAAGTACCTAATTGAACAAGTGATGCAATCTCAAGAAGATAGAATGAAAGCCTTAAAAAACTATTTTCCTAATGCAAAAACAGAAGATTGGGTTTTAGAAACTGCCGGAAAACGGGTACAAGTGATTAAAAAAGATAAAGAAGGTAAAGGTGTTTTAGAATTTGGAACAGAAGTAGTGAATGATTCAGATGGTTCATTAGCTGTTCTATTAGGAGCATCACCAGGAGCATCGACTTCAGTCTCAATTATGATTGATGTAATTAGTAGATGTTTTACAGACAAATACAATTCAGAAGCTTGGCAAAATAAAATGAAAGAAATGATTCCTTCATTTGGGGAAAAACTAAATGATAACGATGAATTGTGTACACAAATAAGAGAAATGACTAGTAAGACGTTGAAACTAGTAAACTAATACTACATTTAAAATAAAATATAAACACATCTGTTTCTTTGCAGGTGTGTTTTTGTTTATAAACCTACTTTTCTTTCCGTATATTTGCTTTATAAAATAGAATTATGCCTAGAATACTCGCTATAGATTATGGATTAAAGCGCACAGGAATTGCAGTTACCGATGAAATGCAAATTATAGCATCAGGATTAACCACAATTTCATCAGAAACATTGATTCCTTTTTTAAAAGAATACTTCTCAAAGGAAAAAGTAGAAAAAGTAATTATTGGAGAACCAAAACAAATGGATGGAACTCCTTCCGAAAGTGCAACCTTAATTGAGAAATTTATAGTTTTATTTCAAAAAGAATTCACAACAATGCCATTAGAAAAAATTGATGAACGATTCACCTCTAAAATGGCTTTTCAAACCATGATTGATAGTGGCTTGAAGAAAAAACAACGTCAAAACAAAGGCCTAATAGACGAAATTGCAGCTACTATTCTTTTGCAAGATTATTTACAATACAAACGATAAACTTTTTTGAATAATGAGAGACCAATTAGATGCCAAAGATCAATTAATATTAGAAATTTTACAAAATGATTCTACTATTTCTGTGAAAGATATAGGAGAAAAAATAGGACTTTCATTTACACCAACATACGAGCGTATCAAAAATTTAGAACGTAACGGTGTCATAAAAAAATACGTCGCTTTGGTAGACCGATTCAAAATTGGTGTTGAAATCGTAGTATATTGCAATGTTACTTTAAAAGAACAATCAAAAGAAGCTTTAGACGAATTTGAAAAAATTATAACGCCAATTCCTCAAGTTTTAGATGTCATTAGCTTATCAGGAAATTACGATTATATGCTAAAAATTGTCGCAGAAGATATAAAATCCTATAATGACTTTGTGGTGAATGTGATTTCTAATATTCCAAACATAGGGCAATATCATAGTAGTATTGTAATGAATGAATGTAAAAAGGAAACAGCTTATCCTTTGAAGGTAAAGTAGGATATTAATTTAGTAGATGTTAGAAGGGAATATAAAGTAAAACACGCAAAAGACTCCTAAATGAGAATATATTCAGCGATACAAATTGGAGATTATCATCAAAATAATTGTGAAGATCATTTGTATATTGGAGAATATGGAAAAAATAAAATACTCTGTGCAGTAATGGATGGTTGCACAACTGCATTGGAGAGTCATTTTGCTTCAACTTTAGTTGGAAAAATTCTAAAGAAAATCTGCATTGAAAAAGGTTATAAAGAATTTATTGAACAAAATAATTTACAATTCAATATTGAAGAAGATTTAAAATCAATTCTCAAGGATTTATTAAATGAACTCAAAATTGTGAAAAATTCATTAATGCTTGACTCCAAAGAGTTATTGACAACTTTAATCATAATGTTGATTGATAAAAATAATGAGCAAGGAATAGTTTTAGCAATTGGAGATGGGTTTGTAAATATTAATGGTAAAATAACTGAATTTGAACAAGACAACAAACCCGATTATTTAGGTTTTCATTTATCTGAGGATTTTGAAACATTTTATAATTCTCAAAAGCAGAAAATCGAATTTAACAAAATAATAGATTTGAGTATTTCGACTGACGGAATATTTACATTTGAGAAATTAGTATCAAATAAATTCAAAGAGGAGATTAATATAATCGAGTTTTTAACAACCGAAAAAACGAATTGCGAAAAAAACGAAATGCTTAATCTAAAACTAAAGATATTAGAAAACGAATTTGGATTAAAGCCCACTGATGATTTTTCTATTATAAGAATAATGGAATGAAAATTGAGATTAGAATTAAACTAGTAAGCGATAGTCTAGGATTAATCTTAATTTGTAGTATAAAAAAACCTTTGTCAAAATTCAAAACTTTGACAAAGGTTTTTATCTTATTCAAATCTACTCTTCACTTCCTCAAAATTAGCCACAATCAAATCATTACCTAAATTTCCAATACTTCCTTCATGTGAATGATTGATAGCATAATTAGGTTCAAACGTATTGTTTTCAATAGCTAAACCAATATTTTTATAAGCATCTCTAAACGCAATTCCATCTAAAACTTGTTGGTTTACATTTTCTACGCTAAACATGTATTTGTACTTTTCATCTTTTACTATTTCTGGTTTTATTTGAATGTGTGCCAACATAAAATCGAACATTTCCAAACAATCTTTTAAAGAAGTTAGAGCTGGAAACAGAATCTCCTTCGTCAACTGAACATCTCTATGATAACCAGAAGGTAAATTATTGGTAACCAAAATCAATTCGTTTGGAACTGCCTGAATTCTATTGCATTTGGCTCTCATAATTTCAAACACATCTGGATTTTTTTTGTGAGGCATAATGCTACTTCCAGTTGTTAACGAATCTGGAAAAGAAATGAAACCAAAATTCTGATTTAAATACAAACACATATCAAAAGCAAATTTGCTCAATGTACCAGCCATAGTAGCTAAAGCCATTCCAACAATCTTTTCCGATTTTCCTCTTGTCATTTGTGCATAAACCGAATTTACATTTAAGGTTTTAAAGTTTAATAATTCAGTGGTTAAAGTTCTATTCAACGGAAAAGAGGTACCATAACCAGCTCCAGAACCTAATGGGTTTTTATTCACTATATTATAAGCAGCTAAAAAGACTTCCAAATCGTCAATTAAACTTTCCGCATAAGCTCCAAACCAAAGTCCAAACGAAGAAGGCATAGCAATTTGTAAATGAGTATAACCTGGTAAAAGCGTGTTTTTATGTTGATTGCTTAATTGAATTAAAGTATTGAAAAGAGTTTCTGTTAGTGAAACAATATCTAAAATTTCAGCTTTGAAATACAATTTTAAATCAGTTAAAACTTGATCATTTCTAGAACGACCACTGTGAATTTTTTTACCAATATCTCCAATTCGTTGAATTAATAAATGTTCTACTTGCGAATGAACATCCTCTATTCCTTCTTCAATTTCAAAATTATTAGCTTTAATTTCAGTTAGAATCACTTTTAACTCTTTTTCAATCAATTGCCATTCGTTATCGTTTAATAGTCCAATAGAATGTAGCATTTCACAATGAGCTAATGAACCTTGAACATCATATTTTGCTAAAGAATAATCAAATTCAATATCATTTCCAACTGTAAATTGCTCTACAATTGAAGTATGTTCTAAATTAGAATGATTTGTTTTTTGCCAAATTTTAGTTGCCATTGTTAGAGTATTTTAGTTAAAATAGAAATATAAATTTCTATAGCTTCTTTAATTTCGTTTGTATAAATAAATTCATCACTACTGTGAGAACGAGTTGATAAACCTGGTCCCATTTTTAAAGACGGACAAGGAATTACAGCTTGATCTGATGAAGTTGGAGAGCCATAATACGTTCTTCCAATGGCTAAACCAGCTTTCACATAAGGATGATCCATTGGAATAGAAGAGGAGTTCAATCGTAAAGAACGAGCTGTTACTTTTGATTGTACGTTTTCTTTTACCAAATGATACACTTCTTCATTTGAATACAATTCATTGGTACGAACATCAACTGTAAATTGGCACGAATTCGGAACTACATTATGTTGCGAACCACTATTAATAATTGTTGGAGTCATTTTAACTTCTCCTAAAATAGGCGAAATTCTATCAAATTTATATTGGGTAAACCAATGAATATCTTTTATCGCATTTAAAATAGCATTATCTTCATTAGGATGTGCAGCATGAGAAGAAGTACCAGAAGCTTCACAATCTAAAACCAATAATCCTTTTTCAGCTATAGCCAAATTCATTTCGGTTGGTTCACCTACAATAGCAAAGTCAATTTTCCCTAATTCTTTATAAATCGATTCAACACCGTTTACACCTGAAATTTCTTCTTCTGCAGTTGCAGTTATGATGAGGTTGTAGTTTAAATTTTCTTTCTCATAGAAATTTAAAAAAGTACAAATTAAACTAACCAAAGCACCACCAGCATCATTACTACCTAGACCAAATAATTTTCCATCTTTTTCAATTGGCTCAAATGGATTTAGAGTATAACCCGTATTTGGTTTCACAGTATCATGATGAGAATTTAATAAAATAGTAGGTTTTGAAGCATCATAATATTTATTATAAGCCCAAATGTTATTCATACTACGATGAGTTGGAATCTCATGAGATTTAAAAAAATCTTTTATAATAGTTGCTGTCTCATCTTCGCTTTTACTAAAAGAAGGGGTTGCTATTAACTGTTTTAAGAGCGAAATAGCAATTTCATATAAATTAATAGCGGTGCTATTTGATGATTTTGGTGTATTCATTTGATGTATTATTTAAAAAACTCAAAACATTTGTTGCTTTTAAAACTGCTATTGTTGCAACTCCGTTTTGTAAGGCGTTGAAGCAATTATCAAGCTTAGGTAGCATTCCTTTAGAAATGACACCTTCTTTTTTTAATTGTTTAAATTGTTCAAGATTTAGGGTTTGAATAACTGAGTTATCATCATTAGGATGTAATAAAACACCTTTTTTTTCAAAACAGTACAATAAAGATACTTCATATTTTGATGCTAAACTAACAGCTAAAGCATTTGCAATAGAATCGGCATTTGTATTTAATAATTGACCGTTTCCATTGTGTGTAATTGCATTTACAACAGGTGTTAATCCAAAACGTATTAGATTTTCAATAAAATCAGTATTCATACTATTCTCATTTAAATCGCCTACAAATCCATAATCAATTGTGGGATGAACTCTTTTTGTAGTTTGTATCAAATTAGCATCAACACCCGATAATCCAATGCTGTTTTTATTATTTTTTTGCAATAAAGCCACAATGTTTTTATTGATATAACCTGCATAAACCATTGTTGCAATTTTAATAGTTTCTGCATCTGTAATACGTCGGCCTTCAATTAATTGTTGTGGAATATTTAGTTTTTCAGCTAAATCAGTAGCTAATTTTCCACCACCATGAACCAAAATAAAAGGAGTTTGAATAGTAGCAATAGTTTCGATAAAAAGATTTAATTCCTCTACATTATCAATACTATTACCACCTATTTTTATAATTAAAACCTTTTGATTACTCATGATTCTCTAATATTTTTTGTAGAACTATTTGCGCAGCATAAGTTCTG
Source organism: Flavobacterium sediminilitoris (assembly GCF_023008245.1). Lineage (NCBI taxonomy): Bacteria > Pseudomonadati > Bacteroidota > Flavobacteriia > Flavobacteriales > Flavobacteriaceae > Flavobacterium > Flavobacterium sediminilitoris. The sequence continues at coordinate 3,632,828 of NZ_CP090145.1, read as the reverse complement.
TTATTAGCCTGTTGATACACCAAAGAATTTTCGCTATCTAAAACCTCATCACTTATTTCAACATTTCTTCTCACAGGTAAACAATGCATTATTTTAGCATTATTAGTTCCTCTCAATTTATCATTAGTAAGCATCCAATCTTCTTCAACAGGAATTACTTTTCCATAATCTTGAAATGAAGACCAGTTTTTTACATATACAAAATCAGCATTTTCTAATGCTTTTTCCTGATTATATTCAATGACTGCATTTTGTGTAAATTTCGTATCCAATTCATAACCTACGGGATGCGTAATCACAAAATCATAATCCGTTTGATTCATCCATTGTGCAAATGAGTTTCCAACAGCATGTGGAATAGCTTTTATATGCGGTGCCCAAGTTAGAACTACTTTTGGCTTCTTATTCTTTGGTAAATGTTCCTCAATAGTAATACAATCTGCTAAGCTTTGAAATGGATGTAAGGTTGCTGACTCTAAAGAAACTACAGGAACTTTTGCATACTTTTCAAATAAGGTATACACTTTTTCAGTAATATCCTCTTCTTTATTGGTTAAACTAGCAAAACAACGAATTCCTATAATATCACAATACTGACTTAAAACATTGGCAGCATCTTTTACATGTTCAACCGTATTTCCGTTCATAATAGCTCCATCTTCAAATTCCCACGTCCATGCTTCTTGATTAGCATTTAATATAATAGTGTGTAAACCCAAATTTTGAGCCGCTTTTTGAGTACTTAATCTGGTTCTTAAACTTGAATTTAGAAACACTAAACCTATTGTTTTTCCCTTACCAAGATGATTATTTTGTTGAGGTGTTTTTTTTAGAGTAATTGCCTCTTTTACTATTGTATGTAAATCTGTAATGTCATTTACAGAGAAGAATTTTTTCATTTTTTTTACTATTTAATTTTGAAACCGTTTTGAATGCACTGATAAAAACATCTAACTCTTTTTTAGAGATGTTTAAAGCAGGTAAAATCCGTAGTGTATTTGGGCAAGATGCATTTCCAGTTAAAATATTAAAATCGCTCAGTAATTGATTTCTGAATGGAGCGCATGGTGTTTTTAATTCAATGCCAAACATTAAACCTTTGTATCTTATTTCTTTAACACTTTCATTATCTTTTAATTGTTCATAAAGATAATCTCCCATTTCAGTAGCATTTTGAATTAAATTTTCTGCTTCAATAATTTCTAAAACAGCTTTTGAAGCTGCACAAGCCAAATAATTTCCCCCAAAAGTAGTACCTAATAAACCGTGTTTGGCTTCAATTTTTGGTGAAATAATTACTCCACCAACAGGAAATCCATTCCCCATTCCTTTTGCAATCGTAATAATATCTGCTTGAACATTGGCATGTTGGTGCGCAAAGAATTTACCAGTTCTTCCATAACCCGATTGTATTTCGTCAGCAATAAATAAAGCATTGTTCTCATTACAAAGGCTTCTAATTTTTTGTAAAAAAGCAGTTGTTGGAATTTGAACACCACCAACTCCCTGTATGCCTTCAATTATTATAGCCGCAATATCTTTGTGCTCTTGAAATGTTTTTTCTAACGCTTCTTCATCATTAAAAGGCAAGAAAATAAAAGCATCAGTTTCATTAATTGGCGCAATTATTTTTTTATTATCAGTTGCCGCTACTGCTGCGGAAGTTCTTCCATGAAAAGCTTTTGTAAAACAAACTACTTTCTTTCTGTTAGTATGAAAAGAAGCTAGTTTCAAAGCATTTTCATTAGCTTCAGCTCCAGAATTACACATAAAGAATTCATAATTTTCATAATGGCTTATTTTCCCTAACAATTTAGCAACTTCTTCTTGAATTGGAATTCGTACAGAATTAGAGTAAAAACCAATATTATGCAATTGTTTTGTAATCGTTTTTACATAAACTGGATGACTATGGCCAACGGAGATTACCGCATGACCACCATATAAATCTAAATACTTTTCCTCTTTATCATTCCATAGATAACTTCCTTCTGCCGAAACAAAGTTTAAATCGAATAACGGATATACATCAAATAATTTCATATGTAGAATATTAATTGTTTTTTAAGGTCATATGGTATCGCATGTTTTATAGTTTTTTTCAAAAAGCTTTTATAATTGCGATTTCATTTTTTATGTTTTAAAATGCCGAAGCTTTTAATTTTAATCCTAATTTAGATTCCCAACCTAACATTAAGTTCATGTTTTGAATAGCTTGTCCTGAAGCTCCTTTTACTAAATTGTCAATAACCGAATGTATGACTATTTGGTTTTCTTGTTTTTCAATATGAATGAGACACTTGTTTGTATTTACTACCTGTTTTAAATCGATTGTATTTTTAGAAATAAATACAAAAGGATTGTCTTTATAAAAAGTTTCATACATAGCATAAAGAGTCTCTAACGACAAAAAAGTCTCTAAAGTTGAACTGGTAAAAATACCTCTAGTAAAATCGCCTCTCCATGGCACAAATTCTAATTGTACTTTTTCTTTATTTAAACTTTCTAATGTTTTACAGATTTCAGGAACATGCTGATGATTTAAAGTTTTATAGGCCGAAATATTATTGGTTCTCCAACTAAAATGCGATGTAGCTTGCAATTGTTGTCCTGCACCAGTTGAGCCAGTAATTCCAGTTGTATACACTTTGTTTAGTAATTTTTCTTTTGCTAATGGAAGTAGAGCCAATTGAATAGCAGTAGCAAAACAACCCGGATTAGCCACATAATTACTCTTTTTAATCATTTCCTCATTAACTTCTGATAAACCATAGACAAATTCCCCTTTATTAAATAGTCCATCTAGTCTAAAATCATTTCCTAAATCAATAATTTTTATTTCATCAGAAATAGTATTGCTTTCAATCCAAACCTTACTCTCTTTGTGCGGTAAGCATAGAAAAAGAACATCAATATTGTTTGAATACTCATTTGTAAACACTAAATCCGTTTCTCCAATTAAATCAGTGTGAATAGTATTAATAGGTTGACCATTACAACTTCTGCTTAAAGCAAAAGAAATTACTACATTAGGATGATTGAGCAGTAAACGAATAAGTTCTCCACCTGTATAACCTGCTGCACCAATAATTCCTGTTTTTATTTTAGTTTGCATCTACTTCTGTTTTATTAGCATTCACTTTGTGATAAATAGAAAGAGAATTGCTTATAATTTTTGAATACCCTTTTACATCATCACCAGACCATCCTAAATTCATTTCTCCATAACTTCCAAACTTAGTATTCATTAAATCATTTTCTGATGATATTCCATTTATTACAAAACGATAGGGAAGTAGTGTAATAAAAACTTTTCCATTGACTTTATCTTGAGTACTTTCAAAGAAAGTTTCAATATCGCGCATAGCCGGATCTAAAAATAAACCTTCATGTAACCAGCTTCCATACCATTCAGATAATTGTGATTTTAAGTTCAATTGAAATTTTGAAAGCGTGTGTTTTTCTAATAAATGATGTGCTTTTAAAATTAAAGTAGCTGCTGCTGCCTCAAAACCAACTCTTCCTTTTATCCCTACAATGGTATCGCCAACATGAATATCTCTTCCAATTGCAAAAGGAGAGGCTATGCTTTCTAAATACTGAATAGCTTCACTAGAATGTGAAAAAGTTTCATTATTTACACTTGTTAATTCTCCTTTTGTAAATTGAAGTACAACTTCTGTTTTATCTGTTTCCGTTTTACTTAATTGAGAAGGAAAAGCTGTTTCGGGTAAATAAAGACTAGATGTTAATGTTTCTTTTCCACCAACAGAAGTTCCCCATAATCCTTTATTAATAGAATATTGTGCCTTTTCAAAATTAATTTCAAAACCATTTTCTTCCAAAAATTCAATTTCTGCTTCTCTAGATAGTTTTAAATCTCTTATAGGAGTTACAATTTCAACAGTAGGACATAATATATTAAAAATAACATCAAATCTTACCTGATCGTTTCCTGCACCAGTACTTCCATGAGCAATAGCATTTGCTTCTATTGCTATTGCATATTCGGCAATTGATTTTGCTTGAATAGTTCTTTCCGCACTTACAGAAAGAGGATAAGTGTTGTTTTTTAAAACATTGCCAAATATTAAATATTTTACACAAGACTCATAATAACCTTCTATTGCATTGATACATGTATAAGAATGAACACCTAATTCATAAGCACGCTTTTCAATTGCTAAAATTTCTGCTGTAGAGAAACCTCCTGTATTTATTGTAACAGCATGAACTTCATATCCTAATTTTTTTGATAAATATACTGCACAAAATGAAGTGTCTAAACCACCACTATATGCTAAAACTATTTTCTTCATTTTCTCTTTTTTGATTTAATTTATCGTCTTTATCGTACATCATAGCTGTACAAAGGCAATTTTTTTTATTTTTTGAAATTAATATTTCATAATTGATACAGCTTTTACAGCCATCCCAAAATTTCTCATCCTGAGTGATTTCAGAATATGTAATAGGCTCATAACCTAATTCACTATTAATCTTCATGACTGCTAACCCTGTAGTTAATCCAAAGATTTTTGCTTCAGGATATTTCTGCCTAGATAGCTTAAAAATTTCTTTTTTTATGCTTCTTGCTAACCCCATAATTCTGTATTTTGGAGCAACAATTAATCCGGAGTTAACAACAAATTTTTCTTCACTCCATGTTTCTATATAACAGAAACCAGCCCATTCATTCTCTTCAGTAATGGCAATGATGGCATTTCCTTCTGTTATCTTTTTATTTAAATATTCAACGGAACGCTTTGCGATTCCTGTACCTCTAACTTTAGCCGAGTTTTCCATTTCTGCAATAATTGTCTCACAAAAAATAGAATGATTAGCATTCGTTTGTTCAATTTTGATCACCATTACACCAAATTTTCGGCAAATCTAAATAAAATATTTATATAAAACACAAATAATAGATAAAATAACTTTTATTTAATATTTATCAGGTATAATATCTTTGTATGTTAACTAAATCAGATAATGAATACATATTGTTATTAGGTTAGGATACTTATAATAAATATTTTACTTAATTTTGCATTCTAAATTTTAGAAAATGATTTTACCAATATATGGCTATGGTGAGCCTGTTTTAAGAAAAGTAGGAGAAGAAATAGCAGAAGATTACCCTAATTTAAAAGAAACGATTGCCAATATGTATGAGACAATGTATCATGCCTATGGTGTAGGATTAGCTGCTCCACAAGTAGGTTTGGCTATTCGCCTTTTTCTAGTAGATACTTCACCTTTTGCAGAGAGTGACGATATATCAAAAGAAGAAGCAGAAGAACTAAAAGCGTTTAAACAAACATTCATTAATGCTAAAATAGTTAAAGAAGAAGGTGATCTTTGGGGATTTAATGAAGGATGTTTAAGTATTCCAGACGTTAGAGAAGATGTTTTCCGTCATGACACTATTACAATTGAATATTTTGATGAAGATTTTAATAAAAAGACAGAAGTATATTCAGGAATAATAGCAAGAGTAATTCAGCATGAATACGATCATATTGAAGGTATTTTATTTACAGATCATTTATCAATGTTAAAGAAGAAATTAATAGGGAAGAAGTTGATGAATATAATGGAAGGGAAATCGAGACCAGATTATAAAATGAAATTCGTTAATAAAAAAGGAAGATAATTGATTGTATAATTTGAAATAGAATAAATTTAACAATAAATGACTGTCTTAAAATTGTTGTTTTTATTGTTATTGATATTGAAAAATATATATATTTGCCAACCATAAATAAAAAGAAAAATGAGCATTCAAAAAATATTAGCTATTTCTGGAAAACCAGGTTTATATGAATTAAAAATTCAAACGCGTACTGGTTTTGTTGCTGAGTCATTATTAGATGGTAAAAAAATTACCGTAGGTATGCGTAGTAACGTAAGTTTACTATCTGAAATTGCAGTTTATACCTATTCTGAAGAAATTCGTTTAGCAGACGTTTTTAAAGCAATTGCTACAAAAGAAAATGATGGAGCAGCTATTTCACATAAAGAAAACGATGCTACTTTAAAAGACTATTTTAGAGAAGTTTTACCAGAATTTGATGAAGATAGAGTATATACTTCAGATATTAAGAAAATTGTAAACTGGTACAATATTTTACAACCAAAAGGATTTGTATCTGTAGAAGCTTTATCTAAAGAAGAAGAAAAAGAAGAAACTGCTGAATAAGTAGTAGAAAATATAAAATAAGAGTCCTCATTTTGAGGACTTTTTTAATTACAATAAAAACAAAGTATTTTCTTAATCGATGCCTACATTAAAACATCCAATATACAATATACGCTTTGGTTCAATCTGTTTAAGTTCTTTGTTCTTTTCATCGAGCTATAATATGTTAATTCCAGAATTACCAGCTTATTTAAGTAAACTAGGCGGTGCGGAATACATAGGGCTTATTATTGCCTTGTTCACACTTACGGCTGGTTTATCTCGTCCGTTTAGTGGAAAATTAACCGATACTATAGGGAGAAAACCTGTTATAATTATTGGTGTTATTGTTTGTATTATTTGTGGTTTTCTATACCCTATATTAAGTACTGTTTCTGGTTTTTTACTTTTAAGATTGTTTCATGGTTTTTCAACAGGCTTTAGTCCAACCGCAATTTCAGCTTATGTGTCTGATATAATTCCTTCAAAACGTTGGGGAGAAGCATTAGGAATACAAGGATTGTTTTTTAGTACAGGATTAGCTTTAGGACCAGCAATAGGAAGTTTTATAAAATTACATTATACATTTGATGTTTTATTTTATAGTTCATCTTTTATGGCATTCATGGCAGTTATTCTTGTTTTTAACATAAAAGAAACATTAATAAACAAACAAGAATTTAAGCTGTCTAATTTAAAAATATCAAAGAAAGATATTTTAGCAAAAGAAGCGCTATCTCCTGCACTTATTACATTCTTAGCCTATTCATCTTTCGGAATTATATTAACATTAATTCCAGATTGGAGCGAACATTTAGGCATGGGTAATAAAGGACTATTCTTTATTGTATTTACAATAGCTTCATTATGTATTAGATTTTTAGCAGGAAAATTTTCAGATAGATATAGTCGTATTCCTATTTTAATTTTAGGGCTTACACTTTTATTTATTTCATTAATTGTTATGGGATACTTTAAAACAATATCAGGCTTATTAATAGGATCAATTATATATGGCTTAGCAATTGGAGTTTTATCACCAACTTTAAATGCTTGGACGGTAGATTTAAGTTTTCCAGAATATAGAGGAAGAGCAATTGCAACAATGTATATTGCACTAGAAGCAGGAATAGGTTTAGGAGCCTTGTTTTCAGGACTATTTTACCAAGGAAATGTTATAAGAGTTCCTATAATTTTATATGCTTGTTCTATTGCGGTTTTGATTGCTATAACTTATCTGTTATTCAAACTAAAAACAAAATAATTTTGATTGATTAATATTTAAGGTTTTTATTTCTATTATGTATAATAAAAAGTTACGATTAGTCTTCTAGAAATAAATTTATAATTTTACAGAATCAATTACAATTTTAAAAACACAAATGAGCAATCGCAAAAACCAACTTGAAGCTTTCGGTAGATTATTAGATATTATGGATGATTTACGTGAGAAATGCCCATGGGATAAAAAGCAAACTTTAGAAAGTTTACGTCATTTAACTATTGAAGAAACGTATGAATTAGGTGATGCTATTTTAGATAATGATTTACAGGAAATTAAAAAAGAGTTAGGCGATTTATTATTACACATTGTATTTTATGCTAAAATAGGTAGTGAAACTAATGATTTTGATATTGCAGATGTTGCTAATAGTATTTGTGATAAGCTTATAGATCGTCATCCTCATATTTATGGTGATGTTGTAGTTGCAAATGAAGAGGAAGTAAAGCAAAATTGGGAAAAATTAAAACTAAAAGAAGGCAAAAAATCAGTTTTAGAAGGTGTTCCAAAGAGTTTGCCTGCTTTAGTAAAAGCGAGTCGAATTCAAGATAAGGTAAAAGGAGTAGGTTTTGATTGGGAAGAATCACACCAAGTTTGGGATAAAGTTCAAGAAGAATTACAAGAGTTACAAGAAGAAGTAAAAATAGGAGATCAGGATAAAATTGAGGCTGAATTTGGCGATGTAATGTTTTCAATGATAAATTATGCTCGTTTTTTAAAGGTTAATCCAGAAGATGCTTTGGAACGAACTAATAAAAAGTTTATGAAACGCTTTATGTACTTAGAAAGTAAAGCGGGAGAATTAGGTAAACCATTATCAGGCATGACATTAGCGGAAATGGATGTGTTTTGGGAAGAAGCTAAACGATTATAATATCAAGTAAGTTATCTTTTATACTTATTATAAAAAAATAACCATATAGAAATAGACGATTTAGTATATTTCTATATGGTTAAAATTTATAAGTTATTTTATTTTTTTCTTAAAGTTATAAATTGTTTCATTTACTGTAAACCAGCAGAAGTAAAAAATACCTACCGAGAAGATAATATCACCTATCATGCGTAGCCATTTTAAAAGTTGTACAGTTGGAGAATATAATAATTCAGCATCTCTTGCAAAAGAATATCCTTTTGTAATTGAAGTATAAGCTTGTATAATTCCAATAGGTAAAAGGCTAAAAAGTACCATAGCTACAAGTCCAATATTTAAACACCAAAAAGCTCTTTTTAGTTTTGTGTTTTCCCAATTTCTATCAGAATAAAAACGTAAACAAATAAGAATAAATCCCATGCCTAACATTCCATAGACTCCAAATAAAGCAGTGTGAGCATGAACAGCAGTTGTATTTAATCCTTGAATATAATATAAAGCAATAGGCGGATTAATTAAAAAACCAAAAACACCAGCTCCTACAAAATTCCAGAAAGCAACAGCAATAAAGAAAAAAATAGGCCATTTGTATTTTTGCATCCAAGTTTTACTTTTTAATAAATTCCAGTTTTCTCTGATTTCAAATCCCATTAATGTAAGTGGAACAACTTCTAAAGCACTAAATGTTGCTCCTAATGCAATAGCTTGTACAGGTGTTCCTGAAAAATATAGATGATGTAATGTTCCAATAATTCCACCCGCTAAAAAAATAGATGCAGAAGCAATAGAAACTCTTCCAGCGGTCTTTGCGGCAATGATTTTCATTCTAGAAAATATAAAAGCAATAACAACAGTTGCAAATACTTCAAAAAAACCTTCTACCCATAAATGAACTAACCACCATCTCCAATAATTAATAACAGGTAAGCTACTGTTTTCGCCATACATTAATCCAGAAAAGAAGAACATTCCAATTGCTATTACTGATAGTAATAGAATGATTAATAGATCTTTTGATTCATCATTTTTTCGTATAGCATAAAGGATATGACGACTTACCATTATTACCCAAAGTACTAATCCAACAGCTAATAAAAGTTGCCAAAATCGTCCTAAATCCATGTATTCATAACCTTGATGACCAAAGAAAAAATTGGTAGTTAAATCTAAAAACTGATGTACACCAAGCCATTCTCCCAGCATAGAACCTAGAACAATAACTAATAGAGCAACAAAAAGGAAATTGATACCAAAAATTTGATATTTCATTTCTTTACCTGAAATCATAGGTGCTAAGAATAAGCCTGTTGCTAACCAAGTTGCTGCAATCCAAAATACAGCTAATTGTGTGTGCCAAGTTCTAGAAACAGAGTAAGGGAGAAAGTTTGCTAAATCAAAGCCAAAAAAGGCTTGTCCTTCAACAGTATAATGCACAGTGATGATTCCTAAGATAACTTGCAAACCTATTAGTAATGAAATTACAATGAAGTATTTCAAAATAGCTTTTTGAGAAGGGAACAATTTTAGATTCGTTAACGGATCAGTCTCAGGTTTATTGATTAAATCTCCTTTTTCATGGTTAAGTAAATAATAGTAGGTGAGTATACCAATGAAGAGGAGCAATAAAACAATAGATAAACCAGACCAAATGATTGAATCACTAGTAATAGTATTATCAATTAATGGTTCATGAGGCCAATTAGAAGTATAAGTATATTCATGATTTGGTCTATTTGTACTTGCTGCCCAAGAAGTCCAAAACAAGAAAGCATTCAGTTGCGCTAATTTTTCTTTGTCTACTAATGCCCCTTTTGGAATGGCATATTCGGCTTTTCCTTCAGAGAATATTTTTGTATAATGAATCATATTGCTTTTAATGGCATTATATCGTTCTTCTGATATAGTAATGGTATTGGAAGAAATATTAAAAGTATTTGTTTTAATATCTTGAATTAATCGCGCTTTTAAAGTTGCTTTTTTTTCAGCATTTAGTTCGTCATAAGGTTGATTGAAATCTATCTTTGCCCAAGCGTTTAGCATATAAATGGCTTCTTTGTGTATCCAGTCGGCTGTCCAATCTGGTGCTACATAACTTCCGTGTCCCCAAATAGAACCTACTTCCATGCCTCCAATAGATTCCCAAACGTTTTGACCTGTTTGTATATCGGCTTTGGTAAAGATTATTTCTGCTGTGTTTTTTAGTATTACTTTTTCAGGAATAGGAGGTTGGGTTTGATAGATTTCTGTTCCCACCCAAATAAGTGCAATAAAGGATAGAATTATAACACTAATAAATATAAGCCATATTTTTTTCATTTTTTTCTTTTTAAGTTTTTAAAGTATTTTATTAACACGTTCTATAGTGTCTTTTTTGTGTAATGATAATCGGATAATTGAATCTTCAAGACCTGTTAAATCATGAATGATATTAGCTTCAAGAGAAATAATGTCTCCTTTTTTTAATTGATATTTTGTATTATCAACACCAAATTGGATACTACCTTCAAATAATTCAATCACAATAGGGAAAGGAGCCTTATGTGCTTTCATAACTTGATTTTTTTGAATTAAAATTCTTATCTCTTTTGTAGTTTGTGTTTCTAAAAGAACTGATACTACAGGTTTAGCTTCATTATAGACTATGTTTTCTATAAGCGACGTTTTTTTCATTAGTTTAATTGATTTAATTGATTTTTGCCAAAAAGAGTTAAACAAATCACCTTAATGCATTCTAGCGCTATGAATACAAAATGGAGTTGACTTTTAGGCACTGAAATTCCTTGTATAATTTTTGAAGCTCTTTCGTTCAAATTTGGGAGTAACCAAATAGTTTGTATAATTAGAATTAAAAAAGCAATAGTAAAAAAGAGTGTATATTTTATTTTAGGTTTTTCATTAGAATAAATAAACAATGCTATAATGGAGAAACTTGAGAATAATTCAACTTTATTTAATGCTCCAAAAACAAGTTTGCCAATACCTAATCCTAGTGAAGTTGTAATATTTGGAGCTTGAAACTTTAACCAAGCTTCCATAAAACTAATGGAACAGATAAAACCTATCCAAATAAAAGTGATTGCAATTGTAAATTTTAGTGTTGATTTTATCATAAAATAGTAAAAGACCTTTTTATCTTTTATTGTATTAAAAATTAGTATTAACGTTTTAAACAAAAATGTTGTGTATCCATATCATTTACTAGCATTTCTAGTGAAGTATTTTCAAGCATGTTTCTTAACTGTTCTCTTATGGTAATAAATTTGAAATGGAGTGGACAAGGAGAGTTTTCATTGCATTGAGCCAAGCCTAATCCGCAGCCTGTATATATGTTATCTCCATCTAAAATTTTCACAACATGACTTAAAGTAATTGTTTTCATTTTATCTATTTCAATTACAAAACCACCATAAGGGCCTTTAATAGAAGTTACTATGTTATTTCGAGTAAGTTGTTGAAGTATTTTAGCTGTAAAAGCTTGGGGAGAATCAATAGCTTCTGATATTGTTGTTAAACTAACTTTTACATCTTGTTTGGTTTGTTGAGCAATATAAATAATAGCTCTTAATCCATATTCGCATGATTTTGAAAACATAATTTTGTTAGATTTAATGATACAAAGATATTGATTTTTTATAAAGGACAAAAATATCTTTTATACTTTTTTTAAATGGTAAAAAATGTTTATTTATAGAGTATTAATAATTGATTAAAAATCTCGGTAATATTTTCAATAGGTAAATCTTCTTTAGGGTTGATTCTTAAAATTTTCATTCTGGCTCTATTTCCTTGTTCTAAGAGAGGATGATTAATAGCATTTCCTTCAACTATGCCTATATATGGTTGTTGTGTAGTTTTATCTTTCCATAGATAACAAAACATTTTCCCATTATAGCAAAAAAACGGCATTTTATATTTAAAATCATTTGTAATATTAGCATCGAGAGAAAGTATAAATTCTCTCAATGCTAAAAATATTCCTTTTGTAGGTTCTTCTAGTTGTAAATAATATTGATCTATATCTTTCATTATTCAGTTGCAATATAAATAGCTACTTCTGCATTAGTTGGATTTTGAGCTTTTTCACCATAAACTTCAAAATCGGTAGTGTATTTTCTGTTCAATGGTGTGTTCCAAATTTTCATCCATTCGTCATAAACAAGTCCTTTTGATAAATCTCCTGTTGTAGTAAATTTTGTGTAATTTCCTTTCATAATTGTTTTCGCAATCATATTTTCAGGAATGTTTTCTAAAGAAAGAACTTGGCATCCAATGTAAGTTGTGTAAGGTTTTGTATGATCACTTTCATAGTCTGAATAAATAGCATAGATAGTATTGTCTACTTTATTGGGTATTTTGTTTATAATATCTTCTGTCATAAATGTATTCCAAAGTGTAGGAATGTCTTTTGCTGCTTGCTGATTTTCGTTTGTAGTTCTCACATTAATTCCAATGATGTGAAAGGCTTCTAATTTTGTGTTTTCCATTTTTTTGAATTTTTAATTGTTCAAAAATAATATTGAGTTATGACAAAGGTATGTCAGGGCTAGAAGAATATTTTTTTCTACAAATTTCAAAATATTCTTGAAGTGACATTTTATGAGGTTCAAAGGTTTCAGTATGTAACTTTAATTTTTGAATTTGATCTATACGAAAAGCACGAAATTCGTTTCGTAATCTACAAAAAGCAATTAAAATCCAATTTTCTTGAGTACTATATAAAGCAAAAGATTCAATGGTTCGTGTAGTAAACTCTTCTTGAAGAGAAGTATAATCAATAGTCATAAGTTGAAATTTACTTATAGCAGATTGAATTGTCATTAAATAATTACTTGTTGTTTTATTTTCAATATTGGTTCTAAAAACAATTCTTTCAGTTAATAGATTAGTAGTTTCTTTTTGTGAATATCGTAAAACGGCTTTTATTTTAATAATGGCATTTGTGTAGTTTTCAACAAGAGACTGATCTTTATTTTTACTAATTAATTTTTCCGCAGTAATTAAAGCATTAGCTTCATTTTCGGTAAACATTATAGGAGGAAGCTGATATCCTTCAAGTAAAGAATATCCTTTGCCTTCTTCTGTAACAATAGGAATTCCTGATTGCTCAAGAGTACGAATGTCTCTGTAAATAGTTCTAATACTAACGTTGTATTTTTCGGCTAATGTTTTGGCAGTAAGTATTTTTTTTGATTGTAGTTGGGTTACAATTGATGTTAATCTTGAAAGTCTTGGTTTTTCGTTTTCATTCATTTTATTCTTGATTTGAATTGTAACTTATACAAATGTACTTAAACTTTTTAAGACTATTTTGATTAGCTCAATACAACGTAATGTTTAAACTAGAATTATATTGAGCTTATTTAGTTTTATGCTATTAAATACCAAAAATCTAGTTCCATAGAATTTTCATCTGCTAGCTCTAATAAAGGTGTGCAAAATGGATTTTGAAAATAGCCGAAACAGATTTTTTTTGTTTGTCCAAGTGTTTTTCCGAAGGTAATTTCTGAAAATTTGTTACTCTTAATCTTTCCTATGAAATGCTCGGAAGTGTTTTCAAAAGTATTTAAATAATTGGTTTCTATTGTATTTGAAATCGAAAGTAATTGATTTGTTTCGCTTTCGTTTTTGAGTGAAAATGTACCACATTCTATACATGAAAAATGAAGTGGGATTTGAAAATTATTTTTCTGAATGTGATGAAATTCTATTTTAATACTTTGTTTTTCAATTAATTTAAAAAAGTTTTGAGCTTCTGGGATTTGCATTAAATGGGTTTCTATATCGTTTAGGTTTTCAAAATTTTCTACAAATAGTACATTAGCATATTCATTTTTAAAATTTCTAACTAAGCAATGAAAAATAAAACCATTTTGTTTAGCTAATTGTATTTCAAATTGTAAAATAGCATTAATTAGTTCATCATCAGTTATGGTATCTTTTTTCTTAAAGCTAGTAAATTCCATTGCTTTTGCAAAATTATTGTTTACTCGAATCATTTTTTTGAGTTTTAAATTAATATCTTTTGCAAATGTATTTTAGACTTACGACAGCCTTATGTCATGGGTAAAAAAGAATTGTATACATTAATGGGAAATAACAAGATATTTTATATATTCTTCAATTTTATATTTTAGTCGGTTTTCTAAATATTCATTAGAACCTGATAATGTTTCGCTTATGAGTATAGCTTCTTTATAATAATTTTGTATTTTTTCAGTGTCCCAATGATTTGGAGGTGATTGTAAATTGGTTATTCTATCGGCTAATTTTATGGCCCAAACTTCTTTCCTTAACTTTTTAATTCGGGTTAAACTATCAATCATTTTTTTTGATTTTTCAATTGTTTCATTTTTTGTAAGTGCTAAAACAGCTTCTGCAATTTCGGTGTTAAAATTAGCTTCAATTTCTTCAAATGTAGTTTCAGTATCTTCAATGGTATCATGAAGTAGTGCAACTTGAATAGCAAAATTCACATCAAATTCTTTTGAATGTTGTGAGGCAATTAATATTTCCATTGCAACATTACTTAAATGGACAATATAGGGTAATTCACTACCTGATAATACTTGACTCACTGATGTGTGCTTTTTTGCTGCAAATAATAAGGTTTTTTGATATAGTGTTTGTGTATTCATTTGTTTGTTTATGTTTTTTAAAAGCAATCACTATGGCTTTTTTAAAAAGTACCGTAATAGTATTATTCTTAGCAGAAGTTAGTATGGTTTTCTTTTTGCATAATGAAATACTTCATTCAAATATATAAAAAGTAGAAGAGAAATGTATAAAAAAAGTCATTCTATACAAAGGTAGGTTTTAAAAAACTTCTTTTTTGTATAAAATGACTACTTGTATGTTTTTGAGTAATATAAAAATTATTTCCCGTCTCTGTCTACTTTAATTCTTTCTGGTCTATTCGCTAATTCCCAAGCAAGTGTAAAAGCAAGTTGAGTTCTTTTAGTTAAAGCATCATATTCAATTTTATCTGGAGTGTCTGTTGGCATATGATAATCATCATGAACACCATTAAAGAAAAAGATAGAAGGAATACCATGTTTTGCAAAGTTGTAATGGTCAGAACGATAGTAAATTCTTTCTGGGTCATTTCTATCATTGTATTTATAATCTAACTCTAGGTTTGTATATTTACTATTTGCTTCTTCATTAATAGTGTGTAATTCAGTGCTTAATCTATCAGAACCAATTACATAAATATAATTATTTGTATCAGGATGTAATTTGTCTCTACGACCAATCATATCAATATTAATGTCGGCAACTGTATTAGCTAAAGGAAATAATGGATTTTCAGAATAGTAACGAGATCCATGTAACCCATGCTCTTCACCAGTTACGTGTAAGAAAAGAATTGAACGTTTTGGTCCAAAACCATCTTTTTGAGCTTTTTTAAATGCTTGTGCAATTTCTAATAATGCAACAGTTCCAGAACCATCATCATCAGCACCATTATATACTTCTCCATTTTTTGTTCCTACATGATCGTAGTGAGCAGATATTACAAGAATTTCATCTGGTTTTTCACTTCCTTTGATAAAAGCCCATATATTTTCTGAATCATTTAATTTTGGAGCAAAACCTCTTGCCATAAATTCAGAAGGTACTTTTTGATACCAATCTGTAGCTTCTTTAGGAAAACTAATGCCTTCTTTTTTGTATTGATCAATTAAATATTTACCTGCTTTCTTTTGTTCTTCTGTTCCTGTATCTCTTCCGCCCATTTCATCAGAAGCAACAATATATAAATGAGTTTTTAATTCATCCGCAGTAATAGTATTCATATATTTTGACACATCTGCAGGCTTTGTATTTGTAACTTTAGAAGTAGAACTACATCCTAAAAGGAATAAGGATAATAGAGTTCCAGAAATTAATTTGTGATTCATTTTAAAAAAGTTTGGTTAAAGCAAATATATCTATTAGTTGTTTATTTAGTATATATTGTTACAATAATTAGATAAATTTAACATTTTTGAAATTTCATGATTTTGAAAGAATCTTTATTCTGTATAGTTTAATACTTTTTAATTAATTAAATTTGACTTTGATTAATATAAATACTAGTAGAATCTATTATAATTTATAAACACAACTATTTTTAATGATTAAACAATTTATATTCTCTTCATTATTTTTTTTTATAATTCAAGCAAATGTTATTTATGCTCAAATAGCACCTAAGCAAGAATCTTTATTGAATGGTATTGAGAGTTTAATTTTTATAAATCCTGATGAGTCATTAAAAATAGCAATGCATTTGCTTGAAAAAGAAAACACATCTGAAGAAGAAATAGATGATTTAAACTTATTAGTTGCCATAGCTTATAAAGTTAAAGGAGAATATGGTAAATCATTAGAGTATTTATATAAGTATAATTTGAATGAAAATCAGATTATTTCTATTTCAAATGTAAAAAATATTTATTTGCGTGCTCAAATTCTTAGAAAATTATTACTTGAAAGACAAGCCACAGATTATCTTAATCAATTAACAATAGCAAAGAAAAATATAACAGATGTTTTTGTGAAAAGTTATATTGAAGAAGTTCTTAGACTTGAAGAATTATATAATGAATCAAGAGATAATTATAATAAAAATATTCATTTTGCAGATCAAATAAATCAAGGTGAAAAAGTTAAATTTCCTACATTAATTTTAGATTATTTAATTGAATTTGTGAAACTAGATTTAGAGAACAAACAATTCGATTTAGCAAGAAAAAAAGTAGATACAATTTTAATTTTTAATGAAAAAAATAAAAACACAATAGGGTATTATAATATTGAAGCTTTGTTGTTATTATCGAAGATTGATTTTTATGAGAATAATTATTTAGAAGCTTTAAAACAATTAGAGAAAGCTTTAAGTTTTAATGATGCACTAAAAAATAAATATATTCAGGATGAAATTTATGATCAAGAAATTGTAAATTATTTAGCTTTAAATGATACATTTAGTTTTAAAAATGCTAATGTAGATTTTGAAAGGATTCATTCTGAAGTTGAAAGTTTAGATCAGGAAACCACTAATATTGCTTATAATTTAATTTTGGAAGAAAATAATTATAAGAAGAATTTAAAAGAAGCTTATTATGTAAGACTATTTAGAATCATAGGAATTTGTACAATAGTTATTCTATTTATTCTTTTTTTATTTTGGTATAAAAATTATCAAAGAAATAAGAGCTTACTTGAAATTATAAGCTATTTGAAAGTAACCAGAAAAAATTTAATTTCAAATTATAAAGAGAAGAAAGAATATTCTAAAAAAATTACAATACCTCAAAAAACAGAAGAAATATTACTCAGTAAACTACAGAAGTTTGAAAAGTCATCGAGATTTTTAAATAAAGATCTTTCTTTAGCAGTGCTTGCAGGCCAATTTGAAACAAACACAAAATACCTATCAGAAATAATCAATTCAAATTATAATGTAAACTATAATACATATATCAACAAGTTAAGAATAAGCTATATCGTAGATAAACTAAAAACAGATTCTAATTATTTAAATTATAAGATTAGTTATTTAGCAGAAAGTTCAGGATTTTCATCACATAGTAGCTTTGCTACTGTTTTTAAGTCTATAACAGGAATATCACCAGTAAAATTTATCGAATTGTTAAAAGAGGAAAAAGAAAAATCAGTAGCTTAATTATGAGTAAATTATATTATTTTATAGTACTATTATTACTGCCAAATTCAGCTTTGATATTTGCTCAAGAGTCTGTAGATTATGATAAAATGCTGCGTTCTGGTACATTGTTAATTTATGACAATCCTGATTCAGCTATTATTAAAGGACAAAAAATCGTTAAAGAATCAAAAAATATAGATATTCAAATACAAGGGCTAAAGCTAATCTCAGATGCATATTCTTCAAAAAGAGATTATGAAAAGTCATTAGAGTATGTAATTAAAGCAACTCACCTTTTATCTAAATCAAAAAATAAATTACTAAAAATAAAAGTAATTGTTAAAACAGGAATCCAGTATCATCAATTAAAAATATATGATAAAGCATTGCAATATTTAGATGAAGGAGAACAATTATCTTTACAATATCCTATAAAAGACTCCATATATTCTAGTCTAGGAATTAATTATGCAGTAAGAGGTTTTATTTATAAAGAAAAGTTTAATTGTGATATTGCAATTGATTATTTCAATAAAAGTTTAGAATCTTTTAATAAGATAAAAACCAAAACGGTTATTGCTAACATTAGCATTGTACAATATAATAAGGGAAATTGCTACTTATTATCATTTGATTTAGAATCAGCGAAACAAAATTTTAATAAAGCAATTAAAGAAGCAAGCTCTATTAAAGCAAATAGTTTAGAAGCTTTTGCACTAAAAGGACTAGCTCAGGCTTACACTTTAGAAGCAAAATATAATGAAGCTATTACAACATTAGAAAGAGCCTTATTAATCTCATCAGAAGTTAATGACCTAATCCTAAATCAAGAAATATATAAAGGATTATCAAATAATTATTTAGCTATAAATAATAAAGAAGAATTCAATAAGTTTCATACAAAGTATTTAAACACTCAAAACTTAATTAAGTTAAGTGAAAGAAAGTCTATAAGTGATTCGTTAATTGAAAAAAAGGTAGAAACAAATTCGCAATTAAATACTCAAGTTTCTAAATATTATTTCTTCATTTTTATTGCTTTAATATTTTTGTTTTTAAGCTTTATAGTATTCATTATAATTAGAAAAAAACAGAAAAAAGAAGCTAAAAACCTTAAAAAACGTATTCAATCACTCCAAAATGAGAAATAATTAAGGAGAATTAAAAAGCATTATATTTTTATTTAATCAGTTGTAATACAGTGTTTTGTGTATTGCTTTTGTCTTTTGAAATTCAGTAAATTGAAAAGACATATTGTAATAGTATGAAAAATTATAACATATTTTTACAAAACTAACAATTAACTAAAAATGTGATGATAATGCTAAAAAAATTACAACTAATTAATGTAGTAAATTCTCATTTATTACAAATTAGCTGTCAACATTTTCTTTGGAAAAAAATAGATTTATTACTTCCAAAGAAATTAAACAAAGTATGCTTTGTTTTTATGTTGATGCTATTTTCGATTAATAGTTACAGTCAATTACCAACAGAGTCTTTCGAAAGCGGTATACCTGGATCTTGGAATTTATTTCAAAATAATTTTGGGACCATATCATGGGAAACAACAACAGATGGATATCTAGGAACAAACGCTGTTACCGTTAATCCAGCATCAGATAATATTGGAACTGGAAATACAGCAGAATATTATTTAGTAACACCTCAAATTACAGTACCTGAAAATGGTCAAATACGTTTTTTTACAAAACAAGGTAGTGCTATAGATAATGGGACTACTTATGAAATTAGAGTTTCAACAGCTAGTCAACCAGATATTAGCGGTTTTACAGTTGTATTAGATTCATGGACAGAAACAACATTGAATACTTCAGCAACTACTTATGAAGAGAAAATTGTAGCAATTCCAACAAGTATTGCAGCAGGATTAGATATTTATATTGCATTTGTTGCAGTTAATAATCAATCTGGATCAACACCAGAAGGCGATAGTTGGTTTGTAGATAATATTCAAGTAGTAGAGTCATGTATTGATGTAGCTGCGAATCAAGTGAGTTTTACTAATATAGATTTAGATAGTGCAGACATAACTTGGGGACATCCAACAGCGACAAATTTTGAAGTTCAATATGTATTACAAGGAGCAGCACCTGCTATGACAGGAACGCCTATATCGGGTAATACAACATCATTTTCTATGCTAAATGCAGATACAAGTTATGATGTATATATTAAAA